>JAFYPS010000195.1 GCA_017547395.1 Clostridia bacterium | reverse complement strand
TTGAGGTTCGCGCGTGGCTGACTGAGGGATTGTTTCCTCCCGTAAACTTTAATTTATCGCAACAATAAAGCATCGGCTTTTGCCGATGCTTTATTGTTTTACTCTGTATACGGTGCCATTGTAAGGCGGATGAAAAAGCCCTGATCCGCGTTGCATACGGGACATTTTTCGGGAACGCCCTTTGTTTCAATAACGTTTCCGCAATTGAGGCACATCCATCCGCACTCAACATCAGAAAGAAACAATTTGCCGCTGTCAAGCCACTCCGCAAGCTTTGCAAATCTCTCACCGTGAAGCTTTTCTATTTTTGCAATATTTTTAAAGTCCACCGCAATTTTTGCAAAACCCTCTCTCTCGGCAACCTCGGCAAATGAGGGGTAAACGTCTGCAAACTCCTTTTCCTCATTGCCTGCCGCGTACTTAAGAAGCTTCGCAACCGAGCTTGTAACGTTCACGGGGTATCCGCCGTCCACCGTAATTTCACAGCCGTCAAGCTCCTTTAAATGCCCGTAAAACACCTCGGCGTGCGCCCTCTCCTGCTCCGCAGTAAAGCGGAACACCGCCTCGACTACCGCATATTTCTGGTCCTTGGCAATATCTGCGGCAATCGTGTATCTGTTTCGCGCCTGACTCTCGCCCGCAAATGCGCGCATAAGATTTTTTGCAGTTTCACTGCTTTTGAAATCCATATAAATCACTCCTTCCAAAGTGATTGTTGACACGTCGAAAGGAGAATATACAAAAAAGCCGCTTTCGCGGCTTTTTTAGTTTAGAAATTAAGTATGTTGGGGTTTTTCGGAGGCTTTTTCGGGTTGTTCAAAAGAACTCTGTACTCATTTGTGCCGACAGAGGACTCAAGCGTAAGCGTCACAACCTGAGTTTCGGTATCGGGCATTACAAAATTCACCGTATGTCCCTTTTTATTGGAGTTTGCCTTGACAGTTCCGGTTTCCCACGTAACAAGATGCCTCTTTTCGCCGTCGATAGTGATATACACGTTTACCGTGTCGGAGAAAGCCTCTGGAGAATCGTTAAGCATATACAGATCAGCCTTCAGCTCCTGCTCCTTCTTATACTTGATATGCTCAATTCTCGCCGACGGCATACGGTCGCGAAGCGAGCTCTGCACCGCATAGTAAGACTGCGTTTTAACCGTAGGATATGCGATAAGATTGTGTCCTGCGGCGGTTATCCAAGGCTCGTTAAAGCACCAGTTGAGTGCCATTGAGCATTCTCCCCACTGTCTGCGCGCTTCCTCAAAAACAAACTTTAGTCCTTCGCATCTTAAGAAATTAGTCTTTTCGATGATATCCTCAATATCGCCGCACAAGCCGAACATATGCTTTACAACGTCGGTGCCGAGCCACGAGGTAGAACGCCACGAATCATATCCATGATGCAGCGCCCACATTTCGCGATTACCAAGGTCGTTTATTACGTCGTCGGTGTATATCTTCCTGAGCTGATCCATACTTGCAACCGAGGAAATGCTGAACTCTGTGTATGCAGTATTTCTCGCCTTTGCAAACATCTCGAATACGGTAACACCGTCGGTTGTTCCGTCAAAGCTGAAATTCGCGAACTCATAATGCCCGTGTGCCATTCCGAATACGGGCGAGGTCTTGTTAAACGGCTTTGCAAAGTCAAACTCATAGCAAAGTTTGTCAAGGAGTCTGAGCGCGTGCGATTGGTCTGTCATCTTTGACCAGGAGTTGAAAAGCTCGTTGCCGCCGCACCAGAGTACGTGACAGGCGCGCGAGCGGAGTTTCTTGATAATAGCCGTTGCTTCCTGCTCAAGCACCGCAAGATACTTCGGCGTGCCGACATAGTTATTGCAGGCAAGCGGAAATTCGCTCCATACCATAATTCCGCGCTCGTCGCAACGGTCAAAGAAGGCGTCGTGAGGGATAATTGCACCGCCCCAACAGCGAAATATATTCATATGCGCGTCAGCCGCAAGGTCAACAAGCGTTTTGTAGGTTTCGTCTGCAATACTTGCGGTAAACACGTCGGGATTTACCCAGTTCGAGCCTTTAGCAAAAATTCTTCTGCCGTTAAGTTCTATAGTTGCGGGTGCCGCACTTCTTGACTTCGGGAACTTCGACGGCTCGCGCCAAGCATGCTCGTTCATAACGAGCTTTACGCGCTTAAAGCCGATTCTGCCGCTTCTTTCGCAGTCGCGTGAGGTTACTTTCCAGCTGTAAAGATAGGGAGTTCCCTGACCGTTACACCACCAAAGGTTTATATTATCAAGGTGAATTTCGGTATTCTCTCCGCTGTATACACACTCTCCGTCCATATCGAAGATTTCGATATTCGTCTTTTCTGCGCAGCCAATTTCAAAGTGTATATCCGCGCTTGAAAGGTCATCCGAAAGCGTATAGAAAGGCTCTGCGGAGTTTATAAAAGAAGAGGTTCTCGTTTCAATATACGTATTCTTCCAGAGTCCCGAAAGAAGCACTCTCGGCGCCCAGTCCCATCCGTATTCGTCAGCGGGTTTTACGCTCTGATCAGCCATTGTTCTGCCCTCAGGCGCGCCGGGGCGCTTGGGATGAGGGTAAATGAGAACTTCAAGAGCAGTTCCGTTTTCAAGCTCTTCGGTTATATCGGCTTCAACGTGAGTGAACATTCCCTCGTGATGAATAATAACCTTTCCGTTAAGGATTACGTCGTATTCGTATTCGATACCGTCGGTTACGAAGAAAACTCGCTCGTTTCCCTTTTTGTCACACACGATATCGGTCTTATAGCTCCAGAAAAAGTCCTCGATTTCAAGGTACTTTTTGCAGTTATCCATCCAGCTAAGGTCACCGAAATTTTTATATATTCCGTAATCGCGCTGAATCTGTCCGGGAACGGTTACCGGAAAAGTTTCCACAGCGTTGCCGTCTTTCAGCAGTGCGCCTGTCCAGCTCTGTTCAAAAATCATACGAAGTCCTCCGTTAAAAAATAGCCTCGGTAAGATTACCGAGGCTATTTTAACATATATTTCTTTAAATTGCTATACTCTATGGCAAATTATTTTGCACGGTACTCCTTAGCCGCAAGTCGTGTGAAAATTACGCACGCTTCGGAGCGGACAATCTCGTCACCCGGACGGTAGTTTCCGCTGCCGGCATCTCCGCCGACAATACCCGCGGTATAGAGTTTCTTCACTGCATCATAGCATTCCATATCCTCGCTGACGTCCGGATTCGAACCGCTGCGGACAGACTTGTATTCGGCATCGGGCAGAATGTTGGCAAACACAGTCGCCATTTCGCCGCGAGTGATATTTGCATTGTAATCCGCGAACATATCTGCGTTTATAATACCGTTTTGCACTGCATATTCAACGTACGGGTCGTACCAGCTTTCACCCGTCAAAGCCGCGCGTACGGAAGTGCCGTAATAAGCCTTGTGTATATTTACCGCCGCAGTAATCGCGTGAGATACTGCAAACTTGTTTGCGGGAGAGAAGGTAGTTGTCGAAGTGCCATTTGCAAGCGAGTAGTCATATGCAGTCTTTACGTAAAGGTGATACCACTGTTCCTTTGGAACGTCTGTAAATCTGCCGTCATACTCACGCGTCTTTGCAAAGCGCGAATATGCATCAAGGCTGCCGCTCTTTGAAAAGCCTGAAATGCGCTTTGCAATAGGCATTCCGTTTATATCAGCGGTAAACACCGTCGATATAGGCTGTGCATCGTCCATAACGGGAACACCGTTTTCATCAAAACGTATCTCCTGCATATGCATACGGCGCATTGTGTATGCAGAGTAGTGATACTCCTTGGCGTGATAAACACCGTAGAATTTGCTGCCGTCAGGAGACGTGGTAACCACCATCGCGCCGGGAGAATAAACGAAATTGTCATAGTTTACAAACTGCAAAGGCTTGTCAAACTTTTCCCAGAGAGATGCATCAAGCAGACTGTCACTCTCGCTTCCGTTAAAGCGCATTATACCTGTGCAGTACTCGTCTGTTCTTGTGTGTCCCGCCGCAAAAATCATATACAAAGTGCCGTTTGGAGCATAGAAAGGATAAGGTCCTTCCATAATTCCCTTTTCGTAATCATACACTGGCGAGGAAATTACTATCTGCTTTGAAGCCATCTTCGTAGGACTTTCAAGCTCGCACACGCGCATACGCTGAGTGTGCGGATTCGTGTCGCTCTTTGAATAGAATCCACTGCAGAACATATACCACTTTCCGCCGTGCTTTATGAGTCTCGGCGAAAGATACGTATATGCATCCTTGTCAACGTTTTCCATGCATCCGAAATAGGTATATTCTCCCATCGGATCGTCGGTCTGACCTATCCATACGTAAGGATAGCGCAAATCTGCACCCGTTGAAACATCCGCCGCGGTTTGAGCCGCCGCGTAAATATACCATCTGTCTTCAACAAAATAAAGCTGAGGCGCCCAGAGTGCAGTCATTTCCTTTGCCTGACCGGAAAGCTTTTGGCTCCAGATAAGAACGGGTTCAACCTTGCCGATGTCGCAGAGGTTTGCCGCCTTTGCCATCCAGAGTCCCATACCGCCCTTATAGCCGTTTGCGTACGTGTAATAGTAGAAGCCGTCATGCAGAACTATCGACGGATCTGCAAAGCCCGCTATCGGATTCTGATAGGTTATCTCGCCCGAAAGAGGTGCATTTATATCAACGTTCTCAGCAACGTTTATCTCGGATGTGCCTCCGATTTTTTCAGCGCCCTCAAGAGTGCTTACTCTCGAAATATCCGCGCCGTAAATATTGACCTTAAAGGTGCCGCCTATCTTTGAAACGTTACTCTGTGCCGCACGGATATCACCTTCAAAAGTGCCGCCGTAGGCGTTGAGGGTAACATTTTTTGCAGCAGTTACTTCTTCGCCCGAAGTACCGAATACCGAGCAGGCAAAGGTGCCGCCGTATGTGTTGAGCACCGCGTTTCCGCCAAGATTGTTCACACCCGAAACGAAGATATCGTCGGTAAAGGTACCGCCGCTGATGTCAACAGTGATATTGCCCGTAACCGAGCGACCCTTTCCGAGACCGCTTGTAAACGAGTACATACCGCCTGAAACCACTCCCCAGGTACCGCCGTTTACAATAAGCTTTGTATCGCCCTTAAGCGAAGTCGAAGCATTTACGGAGCCTGCGATAAGTGCGGGGTATTTCTCCGTTCTGTCGCCCTTAAAAATCTCGCACTCCACGTCTTTGCCTACAGTGAGGACGTTGCCCTCGGCAGAAACGTACGTATCGTTTGCCGCAGATACTATCTTTATTCCGTCAATGATTGCATCGGAACTGAGTGAAACGTACTTTGAAAGTTCAATTTCGGCAGAGTCGGTAACGCGGTAGTCAATTCCCCCGTAAACAGAAGTGATGTTCACCATACCGCCAATATTACGGAGAGTTTTACCCGTTTCGACCGTGTACTTACCGCAGATTACTATTATTCCGCCGCCGGAAAGCTTTTCGGATGCCGCAACAATATCGTCCATTGCTTTTTCGGGAGTGCTTCCGTCACCGTTTCCGCCGTCCTTGACAAAAACAACGTTTCCTGCGCCACCGCTTACGGTATAGTCTGTATAAGCACCGGCGGTACTTACGTTAACCTTGCCGCCACGGTTTTCAATTCCGCCGTTCTGGTAAAGCTTGCCGTCGCTTACGCGTGCGTCCGCAACAGTGCCGCCGCGTACGGATACGTATGCCGCGCCGCTGTTCTTATCAGCACCGCCCGTTACCTTACCGTGAGCACCGCCGTTTATTATTACATAAACCGCTTCACTGCTTACGGTAGTGCCGCCGCAAACGTTAAGGAAAGCACCGCTGTCAACGGTAATGCCGTGAGTTTTGCTTCCCTTTCCGCCATTAAGTGAAAGCGAACCCTCACTCTTTACGTCCTTGCCGACGTAAAGGTCATATCCGTTTGCATTTACAGTGCCGATGCCGTCAAGATTTACGTTTTCGATAATTGTCTTACCGCCAAGGGTAAGGGTGCCGTTTACTGTGAGAACAGCGCCGTTTGCCTTATAGTCAACACCGTTCCATACGCTTGTAATGCGAAGCTTTTTAGCGTATTCGGAAAGAGTTGCATTATCTGCCGAAACCTTGCCCGCAATAACTGCTACGCCGCCGTCACTGCCAAGGCTTTTAACCGCATCTGCAAGGCTTTCGCCGTCCTTTACAAGTACGGTTTTGTCAAAGCCGATAAGAGGCGCGTTTACACCGTCTTTTATTGAATAAAATGCATTTCCGAGAACACCCGTTGCATCAAAGCCTGCAAAACCGTTCTGGAAAATTCCGCCGTTAACAGTGAGGTTGAAGTCGCCGTTAAGCGTCGAGGCAACCTTATCGTGAAGTGCGCCTACGAAAGTAGAGGTACGGAAGGTACCGCCGTTAATTGTGATATTGACGTTTCCGTTTGAATAGGCGTTATTCGTAGACGTTGAGTTGTAGCCGGGGCGTCCTATTCCCATTACCGAGGAATTAATAACGCCGCCGTTAATTGTGATGTTTGCATCACCCTCAAGCGCATCAAAGCCCGAAACGGCAATGATACCGTTGAGGTTTGACGCGGTAGAAGTCGAGGTGAATACACCGCCGTTTATTATAATCGAAACGTTTCCGATAGTGCCGACAGGCTGGCCCTCTCCCGTGCGGACAGAGCCTCCGCGTACGTAAAACCACGTACCGCTGTCAATCTCTATCGTGTAGTCGAAATACTTCATATTTACGGAAGTAACGCCCTTGCGCGCACCGTCCGTTCCGCCCCAGATTGCTATAGGATTCTGCGAATACTGTGTCTTTACGTCGCTTCCTATATGCAGACTGTTGCCCTGACAGAAAATCTCAACGCCTGATGCAGATTGAAGTGTAATTTTTTCAAAATGCGTTTCGCCGCCAAGGAAAACGTCGGATTTTATATTAAGTATTGCTCCGCCTTTACGGTAATCAACACCGTCATATGCAGAGGTAACGGTTACCTTGCCGCTGTGAGTCGGAAAATTTGAAAGCACGTTTCCCGAAACGGTGACGGGACCGCACACAACTATGGTTCCTCCGTTTGAGCCGAGCTTTTTGAACGCCTCGGTTATGGAGGTTGTCGCGTCCTTGGAGCTTATTCCGCTACCGTTTATGCTCTTGCTCTCGCTTAAAAATACAACGTCCAAATCGCCACTCTCCCCGGATCGTCCGCTAATTGCATCAAATCCGACCGAATTCACGTATTTATTCATCCATTCTTCGGGAATGTCGGGAGCGTCCGAAATATCAAGGTATGAATAACCGTAATTTACTGCCGTGTTGTAAAGCGGACCCCCGTTAAGACCGCGGAAAGCGCCGTCACTGCCGAGTCCCGCCTCAACCTCTGTAAAATACTTTGTCATGTCTGCATTCTTGGTGATAACTATAGTAACGTCGTTGTTATACGCCATTGTTTCACTGCCGCAGCCTGTGATAAAGTGAGTAACGCGTCCGCCGTCAAGCGTGATATGGCTTGCACCTTTGTTTACCGCCGCATTACCCCAGCGATACGTACCGAAAATCTTATTGACCACGCCGTTTTTTGCAACTGTAATATGCGAGGTTCCCGTATAGTCTATGCCGGTTCCGCCCTTACCTACGTTTCTGCCAAGACCGGTGAGTTCAACTACCGTGCCGCCGTAAACGTTGATATACGTGTCCTTTGAATAATCGTCATCGGGCACGGTAAGCGAAGCGTTGGTATGCTCAAGACCGCCTACAACGTGCATCTCGATATTGTCCATTTTGCAGTTTTCACCAAAGGTGAGTGAGAAAAATCTGCCGGATATTACGAAGCTCTTTTTAGCATTGTTGTAGAACGTCAGGTTGTCAAAAACGGTGTCGCAGGTAGCAAAATAGCGCGCGCCCGCTCCACAGATAAATCTTCCGCCAAAGTCTGTACCCCCGTATGCACCCGTTAACGTTACCTCTCCGCCCGAAGCGGGAGAGGTGTAACCGGGGACGGAAGAGTCATAGCTCTCTGACGAAGAAAAGGCATAGTCACCGATAACAACTATTGTTCCACCGTCAGGCAGTGCCAAAAACGCGTTGTCAATTTCGCCGAAAGGGCTTTCGGGTGACGAACCGTCGCCCGAAGCGCCCGTTTTAAGATAAACAACGTTCTCTGCGGCAAATGCAAAGGTACAGAAAAGCACCGACAGCATAATAATCGCTATAACGTACCGGAATATTTTATGTTTCATATCAATTCTCTCTTTGACCCAAGTTGTTTGGTATTTTAAATCTCTATATCGCCGCTGCGACATGGGATAATCTTTACGTCAAGATGGTATTTTTCATCATTGGTAACGCTGTACTTCGGTGCAAGCTTAGGACCGCAGGAGTTTGAGCCGCATCCGCTCATAAATGCATCGATATTGAGATACGTAGCGTCCTCTTCCATAAGCTTGTGTGCATAATGCGCATCGGTCAGCTGTGAAATGCTGTAGTGCGAAGCATCAAACGAGAAAGCTTCGCCGTTTGCCGTAACTAAAAGTCCGTGACCTGCGTGGGTGTGGAGGTCAACGTATGACGTCGAATAGTGCGCACCGTTTTCCTGCGGATAGAGATAGTTCTCGAAGTTCTCTGTAACCGAAGTTGAGAATGCGCCGAGTCTTGCCGCAAGATTCTTATCTATATAGCTTTCCATCGGACCGTAGCCGAAATAGCGTATCTTTTCAAGTTCCTTTTTAGCAGTAAGCATAATGCCGATTCTCGGATATCTGTAAGCATCTTTGCTCGGGAAGGAGGCATCAAGCTTTATATCAATACTTCCGTCCTTGCCGACAACGTAGGTAACAGCCGCCTTTACAAGCTTTGCTCCCTCGTATACAAAGTCAACCTTTGCAGTGAGCTTTACGCTCTTCTTTGTAGCAGTTACCTTAAGTCCGCCATAGCTCGGCACGGTATTGTAAAGACCCATCTCTAACCAGCGTATTACAGAATGCCTGTCGTTATCCATAGGCGCACGGGTAAAGCATACGCTCATAGGCGCGTTAAGCATTTCAAGACCGTTGTCTTCTATCTGTGTGAGCATACCGCTTTCTCTGTCAAAGGTATAAACGGTGTTGGCTACGGATAAGGCAACGGTGTTGTCCGCCTCTGCGGTAACAATATCGCCGACAGGCTTTTTATAGGTAGGAATGATGTCATTTCTTTCAATGATAATCTGAGTATGTCCCGTTTCAAATCCTGCAGGTGCCCACTCGGTAGCGGTTCTCTGTGCAAAGGTGAAGTTTACGGTAACGGTTCCCTCGGGAAGAGTCTTCGGGAAAGGAAGCACAACGTCCTCGGCGCTTTCGGGAGCAGTTGCGGGGAGATACGTGCCAGACTTGACCGCCTTGCCGTTTACCTCAAGTGTCCAGAGAAGAGTTATATCGTCAAGAGACGTGAAATTGCGGAGGTTTTCAAGCAGGAACTTACCCTTTGCCGCGTTCTTTGCAGTGATGCGATAGGGCTTCTGCACTTCCTTGGCTTCAAGCATACCGGTGTGCAGACGGCGGTCGGGATAAACGAGACCGTCCATGCAGAAGTTGCCCGAATGAATGGGGTCGCCAAAGCTTCCGCCGTATCCGTATTCAGGATGCTCGGGAGTTCCGCCGAGAAGGCCTGCGTGGTCAGTCATCTCCCAGATGCATCCGCCAAAGAGGTTGTCGTACTTATAGAACAGCTCCCAATACTCGCGGAGGTCTCCGGGGCCGTTACCCATTGCATGACAGTATTCGCAAAGGAAATACGGACGCTTTTGATTCTCGTCTTCACAGTATTCAACCATCCAGTCAAGCTCAGGGTACATATAGCTTTCAACATCGCTTACCAAGCCGTCATACTTCGCATAACGGGGGTCTTTATCCTTGCGTTTTCCACCCTCAAAATGGCTCTCGTAATGGATTATAGGATTCTTCGCTCTTGCGCGGATATACTCTGCCATCTTGATATGATTGTCGCCAACGCCCGACTCGTTGCCAAGAGACCACATAATTACTGCCGAACAGTTCTTGTCTCTTTCAAACAGTCTTGCCGCACGGTCAACGTACGCCTCTGCCCAATCAGGCGAATCGGAAAGATGATTCCATTTGTATATTACTTCCTTCTGAGCGTAGTTTACAAAGCCGTGGGTTTCGATATCAGCCTCGTCACACACGTAAAAGCCCATCTTTGCACAGAGCGCTACAAAGCGCGGGTCATTAGGATAGTGGCTTGTACGAATCATATTAAAGTTGTTCTGCTTGAGTATGTAAAGGTCGCGCATCATATGCTCCATAGGAGTAGCATAGCCAAGCACGGGGCTTGAGTCATGGCGGTTAACGCCTCTTGCCTTAACCTTTTTGCCGTTGATAAGGATAACTCTGTTCTTTATCTCAAACTTGCGTGCGCCGACGGGCAAAACGATATGCTCGTTGCCGTTTTCGATGCAAAGGCTGTAGAGATAGGGAGTTTCGCTTGACCAGAGCTTCGGGCGGTTAAGGGTTACGGTCACGGTTTTATTTATAAGGTCTGCCGCAATAACTGCGCCCGCATCGTTTCCGTCGGCATCGAGAAGGGCAAAACTTGCATTCTTCTGAATATCACCGGTAAGTTCAGCAGTGAATGTTGCCTTTGCAAAGGACTTTGACATTTCGCAGTTGACATAAATATCTGTAATGTGCTTTTTGTCGCGTGCAAGCAGATATACCTCGCGAAAGATACCGCCGCAGCGGAACATATCCTGGTCCTCAAGGTAGGAAGCAGTGGAAAACTTGATAACAAGTACGTCTATTTTGTTTTCGCCGGCATGAAGGAGTTTTGTCACGTTGATTTCGCTTGTGCAGTGAGAAACCTCGCTGTATGCACAGAATTCACCGTTTACCCACACGTAGAAGCAGGAAGAAACACCCTCGAAATTAAGAAAAACTTCCTTGCCGCGAAGGAAAGAGGGTTCAACGTAAAAATTACGGCTGTAGAGTGCTGTAGGGTTGTCCTCTGCGGGAACGTTCGGAGGGTCCATGGGGAAAGGATAGACAACGTTTGTGTAGTTCGGCACGTCATATCCGCGACCTACAAGATTTTCCCAGGATGCGGGAACGGGAATTTTATCGGCAGAAAGAGCAAAAATTTCGTCAAATGACATATTGTTCGGAACGTCGGGATTCTTGAAAAATCTGAAATCCCATTCTCCGCACAGTGAATAGAAAAACTCGCTCGATGCGCGGTTATCGTTAAGCGCATTCTCGCGGCTCTCGTAGGGTACAAAATACGCACGGGGAGCCTCGCATCCGACGTGAAGCGTTTCGACCTCTTTGTAATAAGGCTTAAAAAGTGACATGGTTCTCTCCTTTAAAGTTTAGCATTTTTTAATTTTTAATATAATTACATTTTTATTATATTTCACCACAAAAATATGTCAAGAGAATTATAAAATTTAGCATTTTTTTACCCAAAAATACAACGTTCAGCATAGTTTGCGATTGATAAAATGTTATGTACACCGATATAAAGTAAAGTTTATAATAGTTTGCCACGAACCCCTCATCCGTCACCTTTCGGTGACACCTTCCCCCGAGGGGGAAGGCTAAAGGCAGTAATTACAAGGCTTCCCCCTTGGGGGAGGCTCCGCCGTAGGCGGTGGTGAGGGGTAGCCGCCGCAGC
>JAFYPS010000194.1 GCA_017547395.1 Clostridia bacterium | reverse complement strand
CACGACCATTAATCTGTGCCCAACCCGTAAGACCTGGTCTAACATCATTAGCGCCATATTTATCACGTTCAGCAATCAAGTCGTCTTGATTCCAAAGCGCAGGCCTAGGACCAATAATGCTCATATTACCAACAAAAATATCCCAAATTTGAGGAAGCTCATCAAGACTAGATTTTCGTAAAAATTTACCAATCTTTGTTATGTACTGTTCTGGGTTTTCAAGTAGATGTGTTGGCATATCGTGTGGTGTGGACATTTTCATACTTCTAAATTTATGCAATTTAAAAAATGTTTTATTTATACCTACGCGTTTTTGAGTAAAGAAAACAGGACCCGGATCATCAATAACAATTAACAAAGAGATAAGAACAAATACCGGAAATAATACAACTAATCCCCAAAAAGATAAGAATATATCAATCGCTCTTTTAAAGAATTTACTATACATAAATCTCGTTCCTTTCCTATGGGCAAAATACACCCAATCATACAGTGTATATTATACACCTTTTGCTTTTAAATTGCAATGATTTTGTAGTAAATACTTTCTAAAAAACGAAAAAAATGGTGCTCCTTTCGGAACACCATTTTGTAATTTGATTAAAATTATTTAACCATGCTTGCAACTTCAGCTGCGAAGTCGTCAACGCGCTTTTCAATGCCCTCGCCTTTTTCCATACGAACAAAGTCAACGAGCTTGATTTCAGCGCCCATGTCTTTAGCGCAATTAGCAATGTACTTGCCAACGGTAAGGTCGCCATCCATAACGAATGCCTGCTCAACAAGGCAGTTTTCTTTATAGAATTTGCCGATTTTACCTTCAACAATTTTGCCAAGAACTGCGTCTGGCTTGTTAGCCATTTTAGGATCTTCCTTCATCTGAGCGATAAGGATTTCCTTTTCTTTTTCGATAACCTCTGCAGGAACAGAAGCTTCGTCAAGATAACCTGGGTTCATAGCAGCGATTTGCATTGCAACGTTTTTACCCATTGTGATGAATGCCTCATTAGAAGCGTCAACATCACCATCAAATTTAACAAGAACACCGATTTTGCCGCCAGCGTGAACGTAGTTTACTACATTGCCTTCAAAGCGAACAAAACGACGGATTTTGATGTTTTCACGAACTTTAAGGAAGAGTTCTTGAACCATTTCTTCAACGGTTTGACCGTTTTCTACACAAGCGTTAAGAGCATCTACGTCAGCAGGTGCTTGAGCTGCGATAACCTTAGCAACTTTGAGCGCTAATTCTTTAAACTCGTCGCCGCCTGCAACGAAGTCGGTTTCTGCGTTAAGCTCTACAGCAACGCCTACGCCGTTTTCGCAAATAGCGCATACGGTACCTTCAGCAGCGATACGGCTTGCCTTTTTAGCTTGAGATGCAAGACCCTTCTCACGAAGATAGTCAGCAGCAGCATCCATATTACCGTCGCACTCAACAAGCGCCTTTTTGCAGTCCATCATACCGCAACCGGTTTTTTCTCTTAATGCCTGAACGTCTTTAGCAGTAAAAGCCATGATATATATCTCCTTTAGAGTAGTATTAAATTAAAAATTATTCTGCAACTTCTTCAGCAGCTTCTTCTGCTACTTCTTCAACTGCAGCGGTGCCCATCTCTTCACCCTGTCTGCCTTCGATAACAGCAGCAGCGATTGTTTCAGCGATGAGTTTTACAGCGCGGATAGCGTCGTCGTTACCTGGGATAACTGCGTCGATTTCATCAGGATCACAGTTAGTGTCTACGATAGCGATGATCGGAATACCGAGTTTCTTTGCTTCAGCAACAGCAATTCTCTCTTTACGTGGGTCAACAATGAAAAGAGCGCCTGGGATCTTGTTCATGTTCTGGATACCACCGATAAACTTCTCGAGTTTTTCGATTTCGAGAGTAAGGGTTGCAACTTCCTTCTTAGGAAGAAGTTCAAATGTACCGTCGTCACGCATAGCGCGAAGTTGCTCAAGACGAGCAATACGGGTACGAATTGTGCTAAAGTTTGTAAGCATACCGCCGAGCCAACGAGCGTTTACGTAAGGCATACCGCAGTGTTCTGCTTCTTCTTTAACAGAATCCTGAGCTTGTTTCTTTGTACCTACAAAAAGGATATCGTCGCCGTTTGCTGCGATTTCACGAGCAAATAAGTAAGCTTCGTTAAGCTTCTTAACGGTCTTTTGAAGGTCGATAATGTAGATACCGTTTCTTTCTGTGAAAATGTACTCAGCCATTTTCGGGTTCCAACGTCTTGTTTGGTGACCGAAGTGTACACCTGCTTCAAGAAGTTGTTTCATTGATACAACTGCCATAGTTTTTTCCTCCTGAGGTTTTTCCTCCATCCCGTAAAGCTTGCGGTATTGACCTGTGTATCAACGGTCACACCTCTACCTGCATAATACGGAATGTGTGTAATATATTTTGCCACTTTTACAGTAGCCGATAAATTATAGCACAACACTTTGCAAATTGCAAGTGTTTTTTAGAAATTTTTCAAAATTTTATCTATATATTTCTGCTATCTTTTCTGCCCTGGCTTTTACCATATCGCGAATGATATCAGGCTTTATTACCTCAATATTTTCACCGTAATTCATTATCCAAGTAACAAGTCCGTCACTTATTGCTGCCTTTACACTTAAATCAAAGGTGGTG
>JAFYPS010000193.1 GCA_017547395.1 Clostridia bacterium | reverse complement strand
GCAACAATCAACGAAAAGTTCTTCCATGACCATAACCAGTTCACTATCGAACTTGATATGGTTACCGATACCAAGTACGTAAAGGGCGAAAAGAAGGACGTTCCCCCGAGAGTAGAAGAAAAAGGAACCGAAATCAAAATGACAATCGACTCTCTCACCGCTTTTGTAAACGGTGAAAGCAAGACACTCGATGCGGCTCCCATTATCCGTAACAGCCGCACTATGCTCCCCGTTCGATTTGTAGCTGAGAATCTCGGCGCGACCGTAGGTTGGGACGATGCAACCAAGACCGTAACTATCAAGAACGATGCAACTACGATTGAAATCGTTATCGGTTCTAATATAGCAAAGGTTAACGGAGCGAATATCGCACTTGACTCTCCCGCGTTCATCGAGAACAGCCGCACATATCTCCCCGTACGTGTAGTTGCCGAAAACCTCGGTGCAACAGTGGGATGGGACGATGCGACAAAGACTGCGACACTTTCAAAATAATTAGGAGAAATAAAATGAAAAAAATACTTTCACTCACTTTCGCAATCATACTCCTTTGTGCTTGCTTTGCTATCAGCGCAAATATGGCAGACGGAACGGAAGGTGTCACGTTTAACGACATCAATTTTCTCTACTCGGTAGAAAACGACCTCGGCAAAGATCCGCTCACTATTGAAGCTACTATTTACTTCAACAAGGATAAGATAAAGAGGAACGGTGGAGGCACTATCTTCGGAAACTACAATGTTTTCGACGAAACTAAGTGCAATTTTGATATATATATTGCTTCAGGCGGCGCACCCGTTCTCAGACAGCGCAGCTTTACCAACGTTTACGATTTGAAATTCTCAAATGCTAACGTTTATACAAGCGAGTGGGTGCATCTTGCAATAGTACGCGACGTAGAAAATAACGAATACAAGTGCTACATTAACGGCGAGCTTGCGGATACCGTTTCTCCACCTGTACCGCTCAAGCCCGTTCAGACAAGCATGTACAGAGTTGCCTCCAGCAACACCTTTACAAACGCCGAGTATTTCAAAGGCGCCATCAAGTCGCTTGCCGTTTACTCTGACATACGCACCGATGCCGAAATCAAAAAGGACGTTACCACTCTTGACAAGAGCGACCTTCTTATCGCTTACGATTTCACAGACAAGGACACTGACCGCCCCGAGGTTATCAAGGATATATCCGGCAACAATAACAACCTCAAGCGTAATATAATGCTCTACGAAGAGGACATTATCGACCCGTCAACTTATGCATACACCTTCGCAGTAATCGGCGATACTCAGTCCATGGCTAAAAACTTCACCGAAAACTTCAAAGACATTTACAACTATATCTATGACTATAGAGATATAATGAATATCGAAGCGGTTATAGGTCTTGGTGATATCACCGATACCAAGGACGGTGCTGAGCTTGAGTGGAATGCTGCTCTTCACGGTCTCAAAATCATCGATAATATCACTATCAACATCCCCATCAGAGGTAACCACGATAACCCCTATTGGTACGGCAAGATGATGTCTAAACTCAATTTTGCAACCTTCACAACCAAATATCAGGAAGGGGACCTCAGAAACAACTACTACGCGACCGAAATCGGTGGCATCCCCTATCTTTTCCTCCAGATCGACTACGGTCCGAGCGATGAAATTCTTAACTGGGCAAATAACGTAGTTGCTTCGCATCCGAATCACAACGTTATAGTTTCTACTCACGCATATCTCACCTATGACGGCACTACCCTCGACAGCAACGACATTCACATCTCCAATATGGCAAACACCGCCGATAAGATTTGGGATAAGTTCGTAAAGAAGCATGAAAACATCGTTCTTGTACTTTCCGGTCACATAGGCACAGACTACGTAGTAACAACTCAGCGCCTTGGTGATAAGGGTAACGTTATAACCGAGATGCTTCTCGACTACCAGTCAACCGACAACGCGGCAAGCCAATACTCCAAAATCAGCGAAAACGGTCTTGGTGTGGTTAACTTCTTCCACTTCTCCGAGGACGGAAAAACCGTTACCGTTGAAACTATTTCTACAGTAACAGGCAAGAAGTTTATGGAGCTTAATCAGCTTACGCTCCAGCTTGATACCGTTACCGATAAGAAGTACGTAAAGCCTGACAGAGCACCCACCACTCCCCGCGACCAGCTTCCCAGAACCGAAATAAAGATGACTATTGACAGTAACGTTGCATACGTAGACGGCAATGCCGCTACTCTTGATGCGGCACCGATTATCCGCAATGACCGCACAATGCTCCCCGTTCGCTTTGTTGCCGAAAATCTCGGCGCGACAGTAGGCTGGGACGCGGCTACGCAGACGGTTACGGTCAAGGGTGAGCTTGCTACGATCGAAATCAAAATCGGCTCTCCTTTCGGCAAGGTTAACGGCGAAAACTTTGTGCTTGATTCTCCTGCATTTATCGAGAACAGCCGCACGTATCTGCCCGTAAGAGTTGTTGCTGAAAAGCTCGGCGCAGACGTGGCTTGGGACGATGCAACCAAGACCGCAACTCTTTCAAAACTCAAATAACACAAGATAAAAAACACCGCTGCGGCGGTGTTTTTTGTTTACAAAGTGTAGTATTTTTTCATATATTCCCTTGGGGTACAACGGTGATATTCCTTGAATGATTGATTAAATGAGCGAATGTTTTTGAATCCGGAATTTTCAGCGATCTCTATCAGTTTTTTGTCAGGATTCTCTCTCATAAGCTGTAAAGATTTTTCAAGGCGGAATATTGTATAGTAGCTCCAGAAGGTAACACCCGTTATCCTCTTGAAATAATGGCAGAAATAGCTTTTTGTATAATTAAGATGCTTTGCGACGTCTTCGAGTGCAAATTCCTCAGCATAGTGCTTTTCTAAAAACAGCGTGACCGCGTTCAAAAGATCGCTTTTGTTTTCATACTTTGTTTTTCCACTATCCTCAAGGTGCCGATACTCCATATTTCTTATAATCAGCAAAAGAATTTTTTCAGCACTGATGTTTACCGAAAGCTCGTATCCTATTGCCTTATTCGCATCTTCAAGCATTATGTCGGATATATGTCTCCTCAGCGCTTCGTAATTTTCTGTTCCGGGCAGTATCACGGCGCTTGCAAGCTGTATGTTGCGAAGGTCTATAACGGAAAAAAGCTTCATTACAAACACTCGGCTTTGCTCGTGAGAGTAAAGGTTATGAATCAAGCCGGAAGTAATAATGCAGATCTCATTCTTTTTCAATATATAACTGCCGTTTTCTATAGTTACGGTTATACTTCCGTCAAGAACGTAAACAATCTCCGTTTCATCGTGAAAATGAGGAATATATTTCACATCCGTATGCTCTATAAGAAAAGGATATTGCTTTGTGGCAAAGTTTATTATCTCGTGATGCATCGCATTCACCTCACTTTACTATATTATACTTCACAATACCCATAAAAAGCAATATAATTCCAAAAATGAGCAGTATACGGGTAGATTTAACGAATTTTGAGGATTATACTGATTATAGCAAGAATAAAATATTCAAGAAATGGGGAACAAAAAAAATGGAAAAAAGCACAATAAAGCTTGGATACTGCCCTACAAGACGAGATTGTTTCAGCCGTGAAGAAGCGATTAAATTCAACGAGGCAATACGCGCTCAGATGGACTCTTTTGACGTAGAGGTCGTTGACCTTGACGGAATCAATGAAGAAAAATTATTGTTTCAGGACTGCGACATCCCCACAATTATAGACAGATTCGTTTCAAATAAGGTTGATGCGATATTCTTCCCTCACTGTAATTTCGGTTCTGAAAACAGAGTTGCGCAGATTGCAAAGGCGCTTAACGTTCCTGTGCTTATCTGGGGACCGAGAGATGATTATCCCGACGGTAGCGGCCTTAGAAGCCGCGATT
>JAFYPS010000192.1 GCA_017547395.1 Clostridia bacterium | reverse complement strand
GCGCGATATTAGCAGGTTCGAGTATTAAGCGAAAGTGAAAAAGACTATCATCACAAAAGCGATGATAGTCTTTTTGGCACCCCCTACAGGAATCGAACCTGTAACTAGCCCTTAGGAGGGGCTTGTTATATCCATTTAACTAAGGGGGCAAAAAGTGCAAAATGCACTTATTTTTCGAGTTTGCTCTGGCATTTAGCCATAAAACGCTCGGTGTCTATTACAAAACGCTCGTGAGTACCTTCACCGATGAGACCTGTTTCATCAAACGCCTCGAGCGCGAATACGAGACGGCGACCGTCGATTTCGGTGAGAGTAGCATTGCATGTAATTTTTATGCCGATGGGCGATGCAGCGACGTGCTTTACGTTAAGCATTGTTCCAACAGATGCTTTTCCTTCTTCAAGATATGGGGCAACGCATTCGGAGGCGCATTTTTCCATAAGCGCTATCATGGAAGGGGTAGCGTAAACGGGGAGAAGACCGCTACCTACTTTATCTGCGGTATTATTGCTTGTAACTATTTCGGTTACCGTGTGTTTTATTCCGACTGTCATAGATTGCCTCCGACTTTTTTAAATACTAACATAGTATATCACAGTCAAAGCGATATTGCAATCAAATTTTTTATAATTTTGTTGAAACATTCGGTGCCATGGTGTATAATATTAAGTAATAAATTTGCGAGGTGTCTTTTGATGATAAAAGAACAGCTTTCTGATAATATTGCTCTCAATTATATTGGACTTAATAAATTTAAATCAAACTATCTTTCGGTTTCTTTTTTGTTGCCGTTTGAAAAGCGCAGTGCGGCGATGAATACACTTATTATGAAGATATTAAAGCGCGGTACGGTTAACTATCCGGATATGACCGCACTTTCCAAAAAACTTGAGTATCTGTATTCTGCCGACATTTTTACTAAAGCGACTTCGTTTGGTGAAACTCAGGTGCTTTCGTTCAGCATTGATGCACTGGATAACCGTTTTGCTACAGACGGTACTGATATTCTCGGCGAGGCAATTAAATTGCTTGGTGAGATTATTTTCGCGCCTGTAACCGAAAACGGTGTATTTAAAGAAGCCTATTTTGAAAGTGAAAAACGTAATCAGCTTGACGATATTTCGGCTGAAATAAACAGCAAGGCGAAATATGCGCTTTCCCGTTGCTCTGAGCATATGTTCAAGGACGAAAAATACCGTTTTTCTTCGCTTGGCGATTATGACGCAGTAGCCGGATTTACAAATAAAGAAGTATATAGCCATTATCTTTCTATCCTTAGTCACGCTGCAGTAAATGTGACGTTTGTAGGCAATGCTGACATAGAAAAACTCAAAAGTTCACTTTTGGAAATGCTTAAGCCTTATGCTCCTTCCGACATTTATAAATGCAGTACCGAAGTTGTGCGAAGCGTTGATGTGCCTAAAGAAATTCAGGAAGAATGTGTTGGTAAGCAGGGAAATCTCGTTATGGGATTCAGGAGCGGAACGGTACTCAGCGACGGTGATTATCCAAGAATGGCACTTATGTCGGAACTTTACGGTGGAGCGCCTTCTTCAAAACTGTTTATGAACGTGCGTGAGAAGATGAGTCTTTGCTACTACTGTGTATCTATACCTGAAGCAGTAAAGGGTATAATGTTCGTTCGCGCCGGTATAGAAAACGCGAACTTTGAAACCGCACGCGATGCTATTCTTGAGCAGCTTGAGCTTATGAAAAAAGGTGAGTTTGGTGATGACGAGCTTGAGAGTGCAAAACTCTCACTCATAAATGCTTACCGTGAGATTTCCGACAACCCCCAGTCGCTTCAGAACTGGTATATAGGCAGAGCGCTTTCGGGAATTACCCAGAGTCCCGATGAGGCTATTGAGGCGGTAAAGAATATCACAAGGGAAGAAATTGTTGCTACTGCGAACAAAGTTGTTCTTGACACGGTTTATTTCCTTCGTGGCGTTATGAAAGGAGAGTAGTAATGCAGATTAAAACGTTTGAAAATAAGATGCTCTCCGAGCGTTATTTCGCCTTTACTCACGACAGTGGGCTTGACGTGTATGTATTTCCTAAAGATTTAAGCACGTCTTATGCGCTTTTTGCTACGAAATACGGTTCGCTTGAAAATAGATTCAAGCTCAGCAGCGATGCGGATTTCACTGCGGTTCCTGCAGGTATTGCGCATTTTCTCGAGCACAAAATGTTTGAAAATGAAGATGGCGTAGATACGTTTGAACGTTTTGGCGCAACAGGCGCAAGTGCAAACGCTTATACCTCTTTTGACAAGACGGCATATCTTTTCTCGTCTACGGATAATTTTTATGAATCGCTTGAAATATTGCTTGACTTTGTAACACATCCGTATTTCACTCCCGAAACGGTCCAAAAGGAACAGGGAATTATTGCTCAGGAAATACGTATGTATGAGGATAATCCGAATACGCGCGTGTACTATGAACTGATGCGCGCACTGTATGAAAATCATGACGTGCGTACCGAGATAGCGGGTAGCGTTGAGTCAATAAAAGAGATTACGGCGGACCTTCTTTATAAGTGTTATTACACTTTTTACAATCTTCATAATATGGCGCTTTGCGTATGTGGTGACGTTGATTGCGATAACGTCATGGCTGTGCTTGATAAGGTGCTTAAGAAGGCGCCTGAGCAGACTATAATTCGCGAGTACAAGAGCGAAAAGCCTTGCGTGTTCAAAAAGCGTTCCGAAATAAAGATGCAGGTGGCAAAGCCAATTTTTGCTATCGGCGTTAAGGACACAGATATCCCGAGCGATCCTCGCGAGTTTTCGAAAAAGGATTTTGGAATGAGAATTCTCAATGAAATTCTCTTTAGCTCGTCCACCGACTTTTATAACGAAATGTACGAGCGTGGTATCCTTAATTCTCAGTTTTCCTGTGAGTATGACAGCGCTCCTTCGTTCGCGTACAATTACTATTCGGGTGAAACGGACAATCCGGATGAATTTCTTGAAATTATCAAAGCATATATCAAAAAGTGCGCAGAAAAACCGATTGACGACGATGCATTTTTGCGCGCAAAGCGTACTGTTTATGCCGACTTTATCCGTCTGTTTGACAGTACCGATGAGATAGCAAACGAGCTTGTTGCATATGTTTTCAGTGATATTCCGTTGTTTGACAACATTGATATACTTGATTCCGTTGACGAAAACTACGTAGAGCAGCTTCTTAAAACATGCTTTAAAGACGAGTATTACTCAATTTCAATTATTTCTCCTTTGGGGTGACGAAATGTTAGGACTTTTGGCAAGGACAAATATTCTCTCTTTTCCGGGCCTTGGTATCGGTGAATTTGAGATTAATAAATTCGCAATTTCAGGCGACAGTCTGCCTTTTTTAAAAGTAATTTTTGGTGATGACTGGGGTGGAATTGCCTGGTACGGCGTGATAATTATGTGCGGTATAATCCTTGCCGCGCTTTACGGAATGAGCCGTGCAAAAATCGAGGGCATATCCTCGGACGATATTCTTGACGTTATTATCGTTGCGGTTATTGTCAGCATTATAGGAGCAAGACTGTATTACGTCATATTCTACGGCGGTTATGATTCGCTGTATGACCTTATTGCCGTATGGAATGGCGGTCTTGCAATATACGGAGCGGTGATTGGTGGAATTCTGTCACTTATCGTTATGGGAAAGATAAAGAAGATTCCCGCGCTCAGGCTTCTTGACATTGGTGCATCATCGATTATTCTCGGTCAGGCTATTGGTCGATGGGGAAATTTTGTCAATGCAGAAGCATATGGTTACGAAACTACGCTCCCTTGGCGTATGGGTATCGGAAGTGGAGAATACGCTATTTTCGTGCACCCGACGTTCCTTTACGAGTCACTTTGGAATCTTATCGGATTTTTCCTTATCTGGTCACTTTACAAAAAGAAAAAGTATGATGGACAGATGTTTCTTGTTTATCTTACTTGGTACGGCTTTGGCAGAATGCTTATCGAAGGACTCAGAACAGACAGTCTATGGCTGATACCCGACGTGGTGCGTGTTTCGCAGCTGGTTGGCGTAATATGCTTTGTTCTTTGCGGTTCTATTCTTGCGTTTATGGCGTTTAAAAGCAGAAAGGCAGTAAAAAATGGCAGTAAGAATTGACGGAAAAGTTGTAGCAGCGGCAGTTCGCGAAAGAATAAAGAACGACGTTGCGGAGTTTGTAAGCAAAACCGGAAAAAATCCCGGACTTGCAGTAGTGATTGTAGGAAATGACCCTGCATCCGAGGTCTACGTTCGCAATAAGCATAAGGCTTGCGGCGAGGTTGGAATATATTCCGAGGTGCATACACTCCCCGAAAATACTACTGAGGAAGAGCTGCTTTCTCTTGTCGAAAAACTCAATAACGATGAGAATATAAACGGGATTTTAGTGCAGCTTCCGTTGCCCAAACATCTTGACAGTGAAAAGGTTATACTTGCTATTAATCCCGCAAAGGACGTAGATGCTTTTCATCCGCAGAACGTCGGAAAGATTATGATAGGTAACTACAGTTTTCTTCCTTGCACACCCGCCGGTGTAATGGAGCTTTTGAAGTATTATAACGTTGATATTTGCGGTAAGCACTGCGTTATTATCGGCAGGAGCAATATTGTGGGTAAACCACAGGCGATGCTGATGCTTAAAGAAAATGCTACCGTGACTGTTTGCCACTCTAAAACCGTAAATCTTAAAGAGATTACAAAGCAGGCGGATATCCTTGTTACGGCGGTTGGCAGAGTTGATTTTGTGGATGCCGATATGGTAAAGGAAGGAGCAGTTGTAGTTGACGTTGGCATTAACAGAAATGCAGAGGGCAAGCTTTGCGGAGACGTTGATTATGCATCTGTTGAGCCTGTTGCATCATATATCACGCCTGTCCCGGGCGGAGTAGGACCAATGACCATAACTATGCTTTTGCAGAACACCCTCACCGCTGCAAAAGAACAGAATAAATAAAAGAAAACGCTTCCCGAAGGAAGCGTTTTCTTTTATTTGGATTTTTTCTTGACGATAATTTCGATCTTTTTCGGAATGCCGTCTTCAACGCTGTGAATTCGGAACACTGCGTCACTGAAAGTCAGCACTTCGCCAACAGAAACGTGCTTTTCAAGACGCGCAAACTCGCCGGAAATTATCTCACCGATAGTTTCGCCAATCTCGTTCGGGAGATTGATTGAAAGAAGCGATTCTATATCTGTAACTTTGGAATCAGCAGAATATACGTAGCCGTCACGGTAAAGCACGTTGTCAAAATGCAGGAACTTCTTTATTGCAAAAACAACAGCGATCGCAATTACGCAGATAAGAATGTCAATGCTGCGGAAATTGGACTCGGCAACGACTCTTTTTGCAATGACGAACAAAAGCACTTCAAGCACGCTTGCAGGAGTGTGCTTTACTATCATTTTAACCATTTCAATACCGATTACGATATGAATAGCCATTTCGAAAATCTGCGAGAAGATCGATTCTCCCGCGTCCTCACTGAAAACTCCGAAACCGTATTCATAAAGGTCGATTGCCATTGAAACAGACGCCAGCAAAACGGAAATAATAATCATAATCGCAACAAGAAGTTCGATTACCGATGCAGAACCTGAAAGTATAGTTTTTATACGATTTTTAGCCATAAACAACCCTCGCAATATGTGATGATAAAATTATACTATATACAACACGTTTTTGCAATATGATATTTTTGTATGGCTTTTTAGGTTAATATGCGGTATAATAATTTTGAATGAAAATAATGTGAGGATTTTTCAAAAAAATACCGACATATAGGAGGAAAGATGAGTAGCGCAAATGAACTTTACAGCCGCTTTCTTGACGG
>JAFYPS010000026.1 GCA_017547395.1 Clostridia bacterium | reverse complement strand
TGCCGAAAGGGCACGTTTTTGGTTATCTTACCTTTCTTTTTTCACGGATTCCCTTGGTCCAGCAGCGGTGGCACATAGCGGTATAACGGTCGTTTCCTCCAAGGAGAAGCTGATCGCCCTCGGTAACTATGAAACCGTCCGCATCGATACGCGCATTGACGGTCGCTTTCGCGCCGCAGTCGCATATTGCACGCACCTCCGTAATGGTGTCACACACCTCAAGAAGCCTGAGACTGCCGGGGAAAAACTTGCATAGAAAGTCTGTACGAAGTCCGTAGCAAAGCACGGGAATATCTCTTGTATCAACGATTTCGCGAAGCTCGTCTACCTGCTTTGCAGTAAAGAACTGACACTCATCGGCAATAACGATATCAATATCACCGTTCGCCTCAAATTTTTCTATAACGCTGTCACAAGGCTTAATAACCTCGGCCTTTGACTCAAGTCCTACGCGGCTGCGGATAACGTCCTGACCGTCGCGGTCATCGGTAGACGGCTTGATAAGCCACACGCGCATCCCGTTTTCTTCATAATTATACTTTGTAATAAGCGCCTGCGCGGTTTTCGCAGACCCCATTGCACCGTACTTGAAATACAGCTTTGCCATTTCTGCCTCCGAAAAATTCAATCGTTGTATTCATTATATAACAATCGAGGACGTTTGGCAAGCCTATTCGGAATAATCGGTGTCTATATAATTTTTCACTGCGGCAAGATCGATTATTCCCTCTGCCGCAAGGTAAGCCACAACCGAAGCAACTATAGCGGTAACACCCTCGTTTACGTTTCCCGAAGAAACAAGTGCAATTCCGCTTGCGATACCGGCAACGGCTACAATAAACTTACGGCTGGTGAGTTTTTCCTTAAATTTCACTTTGTTCTCCTTTTATTTTTTCTTTGTTTTCCGCGGCACTTTTTAACATATAGCTTACAATGCCGCCCGTCATAGGCGCGCCTATATACAAAAGCAGATCTGAAAGATTTACAGAAACGTCAGCGCGCAAAAGCTGCACCGTCACTGTAAAAAATCCGAATGCCGCACCTAAAAACCAAAGTATTATCATTGACACAAGCGCTTTTTTTGAAAATTCCTTCATCCCACGCTCTTTTCTTGAAAGTTTGATTTCTATCATAATTTTACCGCCATTTTGTGAATAAGTTCGGGTACGTATTTAAAGCGCGCGGCATTCTGCTCCCAGTATTCAGGCGTTTCTATCACACCCGCTCTGCAAAGCACTGCAATATCCGCTTCAAGCGATGACAGCGCATAAGTACCGACCGAGCTTGGGATTCCGAGAAGTTGCTCCGGCGAAAGGGTTGTTTCACCGTCGCCGTCGCGGATTTCAAAATGAAGATGCGCCCCAAAGGAATAGCCGGTATTCCCCATTACGCCAAGAGTGTCACCCATTTTTACAGTCTGCCCCTCAAAAACCGAGCGCGATGCAAGGTGGCAGTAATAATGATACTGCCCGTATGCAGTAAGAATGCAAACGTAGTTGCCCCACTGCCACGTTGGATTTGCCTTGTCGGTGACAATCCGTGAACGCACCACTCTGCCACCCTCTGCCGCCGTAACCTCGTTTGACCCTACACCGACGATGTCGTAGCCGGTGTGCATCGCCGTCACTCCGTCAAGAGTTCTCACGGCATACGGAGAGGTCACTTTCGCTTTTCCGCTTTTAAACGGTATACGCATACGTGTTCCCCCTGTCGTGATATCCCTCAAGCACGGTTATACGGTGCTCAAACGAATCAAGCTGCTTTGAATGTGCGTCAAGTCGGCGATTTGAGTTTTCGAGGTTCTCGTTGAGGCTGTCAACCGAGCAGTTGAGCTTTGTGATGCTGGTATTAAGCTTGACTATCGGGGTAGAAACACTTATACCAAAGCCGACAAGCGCAATTACTCCAAGAACTATCTCCCACGTCACTGCGCCTCTTCACCCTCCCTTATAGCCGCAATATATTCCTCCTCGGTAATCTCGCGCCAGTTCTCCGCGCTGTCATTTACGCCGAGCCACACCTCTTGGGAATAGGTTTCACCGTTGGTGAGCATCATTCCCTCGGAAGGAGTAAGAACGGGTATTTCAATAATCTTCTTTTCCATTATGCTAAAGTCCATCCTTTCTGTGTTGCTATAGCCTTTTCTGCATCGGTGAGTTTTGCAAGATTTGTCGTGCCAAGCGCACAAGTGAGAGCTGATGTTACAGTTCCGAGATGCTCGATAATACTCATCAGGCTTTCGTGAGTGAGTTTGTTACAATCTTGAAAGCTTATCGCTTTACCGATTGTTCCACTTATCGTTATATTTTTAAGTTTCGTACAATCTGCAAATGCGCCACTTGAAGTTGTGGTATCGTGCATATGCAACAATCTTATAGTTACTAAGTCGGAACTCTTAAAAGCGGAACTAATATTCGACGGCGGTGCATAAATTCCGACCTTCGTATCAGTTATCGGTGATGAATAAAACATAAACTCACCCGATGTGGTGACGTTCGTGCATTTAATGTCGTATTTGGGATTATATGTCGTATCGTCAAAACGCGAGTAACAAAATGCATATCTATAATTTGCTTCACCGCCTTTGTTTTGAAATACGTCCCAAAACGCATCCTGCTCGGCTTGCTTGCCTTTATCGTAGACGTTTTGAACTGCCTCAGCCATTCCGTCAAGCGTGAGTGCATCTGTGCCGCCCGTTTTTTCGCGGATTGCATCGGCAATGGCGGTCATTTTTTCGTTAACGCTCATTACCACGCACCTCCGAGAATAGTTTCATCGATATAAGCCTTTACTTCGCCTAAAAATTCCTCTTTTTCGGCTTCACGTTCAGGCGCAAACGGGTAATATTTTATATTAAGTCCGTCAAACATACCGTGAGGAACACCGTTTAAAAAGCAAATATGGCACATTTCATACACAATTCCGTTTTCGTCAATAAGGTAGCCTGATACAAATTCATTGAGCTTATCTAACGTTTTAAAGTTTTGTACTCCACCCCAGATAACGTAAGGATGCGTATCATCTCCAATCGAAAAACGATCCCACATCCTGCCTACTAAATAATTCTCGTCAGCGTAAGTGAAATAGTCCACCCCGCGAACGGGTGTATATCCGTCCGCGCCCTTTGCGCCGTCTGCACCGTCCTTGCCATTTGCACCGTCCGCACCTTTAGGACCTTGCGGACCGACAGGACCTGTTGCACCCGCGTTGCCTTTGGGCCCCTGCGCACCGGTATCACCTTTATCGCCTTTTTCACCTTTATCGCCCTTTTCGCCGCGGTCTCCTTTAGGGACGGTAAAATGCAGATTGATGCCGCTTGCGCTATCTGTTCTTACAACGCCGGTATCTTCACCTCTTTCTGCAGAAACCGTGAAGTTTTCAATTCTGTCAAACCTTGCCGAAAACTGCTCGTAAAGCGAGGGGGTGTAATTAACTGCGCCCTCTCCGCTTGTAGGAACTCCGGGAGATACCGTGAACGGGCAGAAAACCGAAGTGAGCGTACGCTTTCCGTCTGTGCCGAAAAGTCCCACAAGCACCTCTCCGCAGTTTTCGGTAGCCTCATACGGAACGTCGCATACGCCGCGCGAAAGCGGCATAAGTATATCCCCTTTGGGTGTGCGAAAAACCGCGGTAAGCGCAAGTCCCTGCCATACGGAGTCGATATTGAAGTGCGCCGTTATTTTGCCTGTACTTCCCTCTGCAACTGCGGGCTGCTCAAGAGAAAGGTCGGCACCGTTTGCAATAATATTTACTTTTATCATTTTTTCTCCTTTCTCATTTTAAACGTACAAGTCTGTTACCGACAGGCATATATTCTACGCGGAGCGAAAGCAGTGTTACTTCCCCGCTGCCGTAAAAATATATATTTTCGGCATCAATATATTTATTATGCAGAATGCATCGGCGCGTTACTCTTTCTTCGTAGGCATCGTCAATGCGCATAAGAGCATTCCCGCCCGCGTCGGCAAGCGTCAGGCTTCCGTCAAAGCCCGCCTCAGCGCAGACTGCGACCGAGCATATTCTCTTTCGCTCACCCGCTCCGAGTGAAACCGCAAAAGAGAAATCGCCTTTTTCCGAAAAAAACTCATAAAGCTTATTCCCGTTATTGCGATAAAAAACGTATTTTCCTCCGCCGTCCGGAAAGAAGACGCCCGTGTTGGTTTCTTTCTGCTTTGTCCACTGTTTGCTCTGCGGATTGAAAACATACAGCGCATCGTCCTCCGAAAAATATGCAAGTACAAGTCCGCAGTAGTTTGTGAGCATTGCCGCTTCATACTCAAACCCGTACGGGAGTGTATGGCTTATACACTCCACACTGCTGCCGTTATATCTGTAAACTCCGCCGTAGGAAGCAAAATACATATATCCGCCGCACACTGTCAGCGCCCTGTGACTTATGCAGCCGTAGGCACGCTCATAAGTAATAGAAAAAGGAAGTGCATCGCCTTCTATTATCATCATACTTTTTTCGGTAAAGGCAATAACCTTACCGTCAAAGGATACAATGTCGGTAAAACCGCCTGCGTCTGCCGTAGTCAGTGAAAATGCGCCCGTTTGTGGAACGTTTCCGTCTGCGAGCGTATAATCCGTGCAGTTTCCCTTTGCAGATACGTAAAGAGTGTCACCGCAGTAACCGAAAAGACGTTCAAAATGGCAAAGTGCCTTTTCCATTTGCGGAATCGTTTCACTTTTCGCCTCAAGCTTCCACACGCCGTCTTTTTCACTGAGAAGGCGCATATCCGGCATAAAGATAAGCTTTTCTCCCGAAGAGCCGTACACACTGCTATCATCTTCGCTGTTTGTATAGCGCACAACGTGCCTGTCACGCGCGGAATACGGAACGGCCACGGGATAGTCGGTGGCAAGTCTTGGATAAACGTCGGTATAAACCTTGTCGGGATAGATTGTGTATGATGCATCAATGTCGGGAGCATACTCGGTAGACGTATAGTGGAACACCTTGTTCTTTTTTGCAACCATTCTGCCGAAATCATATTTACTTCCAAGTGTTTCTCTCACCTCAAGCTCTGCATCAAGCAGAAATGAAGAAATTTCACCGCCCTCAATCACGTCAAGCCAAAGTTGCGTCAGTGTGCATACCGTTGTGCCTGCACCCGCATCAATCTCTCCGCTGTCAAAGGTAACTATATATCCGTTTCCCTCAGCGGAAAACTCGTCGGAGCGGCGCTGATCAATAACGTTATAAACCGCATCGTAAATAACGAGAAGTCTGTCCCCGTCACAATATGCCGCAATAATGTTTCTGTAGCCGTTTTCGGTCTTGCCGGGCATTCCTACGTCCGCAACCAATATTCTTGAAGCAGCGGTAAATCCCTTATCGTATGCAAGAACGCTTTTGGGACATATATTTTCATATACCCACTCGGCAGTAGTCTTGATTTCATAGTCACTGTCTGTATACGTGTAATACGAGTACACACCCGCAAGCGAGGCGCTGCCGCCTACGTCTATTCCCTTTGATTTAAGCAGTGCTTTTACGCCGCCGCCTGCAAGAACGGTTACGTTGTCACTGTCAAAAAGACTTCCGCTTTTTATACCGCCACTGTAAATTCCCGAAAATCGGTCGATATCTATTGCCTTTTTCATTCCCTCACCCCGTTTTCGTCACGGTAAAGTACCATAAGCCTTTCGTATTCCTCGTAATATGGCTTTGCACTGTCGAAATCTCCGACGTACAGATAGGTTTTATACCACAGCCATGCGCGGACAAGCGGTATATATCTTTTGTCAAGCGGAAAGGAGGTGCCCGAAAGGTTGTCTTTGTCCACGTCTACGGGAAGCTTGCGGTAAAAAACCTTGCATTCCTTGTCTACGGTTACCGCAATGCTTTTGTCACGCGGACAAAACAGCCGTCCGCCGGGCAAAAGTTCAAAAAGAGTTTCGCTTGCACGCAGCAGTTCTCCGTCACCGCACAGGACTCTTCTTACCTGCATAGCGGAAAGGTCGGTTTCTATTATTCCGTTTTCAGGCGTCGCAACTAAACTGCCGTCGCTTTCGGGGAGTATGAGCAAAAGTCTTTTGATAAGCGAATTGTATTCGGAAATAAGATAGTTCTCAGGCGGTGCGGTATAGTCTGTAAACTCATTCTCAATTTCATAAATCAAATGCGGAGTTTCCATTACCATTTGTCCCCCCTTATATGCTTGCCGCGCGCATTTTCACGCCACATTTTTATGTACGCGTTTGATGCCGCATCTTCGCTGAGCTCAAGCTGCTTTTCGTTTAACGTGCAATTTCCCGCAACAAAATACAAAACGGCATTGTAAAACTCGCCGCTTATCATAAGCGAGTCGGAAAGAGACGTCGGAGAAGAATACTGCCCTTTGGGAAGCAGATACTTTTTGGGGTATTTTGCAAGAAAGGTTCTTACCGCCATATCACAGTAAAGCAGGAAATCGTTAAGAGGAATTTCCTCTCTGCACAGGACGGTAACGTCTCTGTATAATTTCTTCAAATCCATTGTTTTCTCCTGTCTTTTAACAAGAGGGACGGTAACCGTCCCTCTTTATCTTTTTTTACTGTGCAGCGTTTACAAAACGTACGCATCCGCCGGGATTTACGCACATAAGGTTGCCGTAGGAGGCAAGAAGTGCGCGGAAAATGGAGGTGTCGGGCATCGGAACGAATACGCCGCCGTCCTTTTCCATAAAGTTCCAGGGTGTTGCCTCAAGATAGAATGCAGAGGTGTCAACGCCCCATACCTCGTTTTCGGGAACAAAGCGCTCGTTTACGATAATAACCTCGTTTGAGCCTACAAGAATCTTGTAGCCAACCGCACCTCCGACAAAGTGATACTTGTCGGTCACAGTTACGTTGTTCGTATGGATGTAATCCTGATATGCAAGGAAGGCGTTGTCGCCCATCATAAGAAGGTCAACGTTTGCACCCTTGTAGTCCTTTGCTTCCTTGATTCCGCGATAGAGGATAAGGTCGGTGATATCTCCGCCCGCATCAACTACGGTAGGACAAATCCAGGGGTTGTCCGCCTTTACTATGCCGTAAAGTTTTTCACCGTCGCCGAAAATCGCGCCAAGACCGCAAAGCTCACGGTTGAAGCTGCCCTGAACCGTGATAAAGCCGGTAGCCTCGTTAAGTGAAAGATTGCCCTCGACAAGAATTGTCTTTGCCGCACGGTCAACGCTGATAATTCTGTGACCCGCATTTGCGCCCGCAAGTGCTGCCGCACTTGTAGCAGATGCATCGTAAAGGTCGATAGCAAGTCCCTCGATAACTCTCTTTACGCTATCAAGGGTAAGTACGGTGTTTACGCCGTTTGCGCTTACTGCGCTGACGTTTGCAAGCTTGCCTGTACCGTCGCCGAAGAGTGCGCGGCCGATGTTCCACTTTGCAGCGGCATAGGAACCCTTGATTTCGCTGTCGAGTGCATTAATCATAGTGGCAGCATTGCTGCTTGCAAGCTCGATTGTCTTGTTTGAAATCTGGAGGTCAACGTACATATCAACCGCGTCGATTTCAAAACGGGTGTAACGCTGCGCGCCCGCCTTGGGAGTGCCAACGCCCTCTGCTCCAAAGCCAAAGCCGCCGTTGATGCCTACGGGGGATGCGCACTTGATGGTGTTGTTTGTGAGAGCAACCTTCTTTATCTTTTCAAGAAAAGGAGAAGGCTCGGTGTTAATCTGATTTGTAAGCGCAGGCTGATATTTGTCCTTAAGAATTGCTTCAAGTTTAGTAAGAATCTGTGCCATTTTAATTATTTCCTTTCAAATTTTTAAATTCCAAATGCCGCTCTCGCAAGTGACGATGCCTCGTCAATGCTCTTCGGCTTTTTCTGCGGTGTGAGCGGAACGCTTGCAACGCTTCCCGCCGCCGCAAACGCGGGGCTCGCTTCGGTTTTGAGTTTTGCGAGAATAGCTGCCTCGCAAAGGCGCATTGCCTCGGGATTTTCACGCAGTCTCATAAGAAGCTCCTCTGCGCTAGGACTTTCGTCTGCGCGCATTCCGCGGTCTATGTAGTAGGCGGTGCGAAGTCTTTCCTCGTCGTCAAGTGCCATAAGCGCGGGGTTCTCTCTGGCGATTTCCTCGATTGCCTCAATGCGTCCCGAAAAATCTTTAAGTCCGCTTGCAAGACGGTACTTTGCATTTGCATACTGCACCGCGCGAAGCTCACCGTCATACTTTTCCTTTGCAGCAAGAGATGCTCTCTCTTCTATAGCCGCAGTATACTCGGCAATCGCGGCAGCGCGCGCCTCCCCATCAAGAGAAGCAAGCGCCTCGTAATCAAGAGTCGGATTGTTCTGTTCCATTGTTTTCTTTTCCTCTCATAATGTTTATATGCGCCGCTATATGCTCCTCAAGTGCCGCCGCACGAAGCGGATTCTCCTTTCGCAGTTTTGAATACCCGTATTCAAGCGCGGCGCGCCTATGCTCGGATATGTGAAGCTCGTGGTCGTCGTAGGGTGCCGTGTCTGTCCTCTCTCCGCGAAGAAGCATACCGTTTTCTCTTCTCGCTGATGCCGATTGCATATCATCCTCGTAAAGAGTGCGCACAAAGTCGCCTATATGCATTCTGCAAAGCAGTTTTTTTCGCACACTTCTCGGAATTTTCCCGTCCTCTCCGTTAAAAAGTCCCATCTGAATGCCGCTTTTTATTGCGGAAAGACGGTCCTCATCACTGTGCAAAAGCGAGTTTTCACTCTCGTATACTATATCGTAGGAGTTGAGGTCCTCACTGCACCAGGTAAACGTAGCGCTTGTGTCGTACGCGCCCGAAAGCTTTTCAATATGCATAACACTGCCGTGCTCCTTGTAGAGCTTGAGCCATATCTTTGCCATACTAAGCACCGCCGCACGGATTGCATCGCCCGTAAGAGCAAGGCGCACCCCGTCTATCTCGCGAAGACGTTCAATTGCACTTGCACTGTTAAGACTGTTTGTCTGGTTGCCTGTGGCACCGAGATGTGAAAGTCCTGCGACGTATTCCATTTCGCGCGAAAGGTTTTCGCACTCCTCAAATACTCCGTTTGGAAGCCCGTTTACCGAAAGTGCCTTCGGCTCTCCGCGGTCGGGGTTGTATTCCAGAATATCGCCGGGCGCAACACCGTTTGCGGAAAGCTCGTCAATGTCGTCTACGCTTCCCTCGGGAACAAGAAGCGGACTGAGCGCAAGCGTGCGGATGTAATCGTGAATTTTGTTCTTCACTCCGTTATACGCGCGCTGAAGAGGTATAAGATCCTCGATTACCGAACGGCCGAAAAACATTCCCGGAACGCGCTTGGTACGAAGCACGGAAAGCGGATATTCGTCTATCGGAAGAGTTCCGTAGTAGAGAATCCTATCGGGAGTTGCAACGAACATTCTGCCCGATTTGTGAAGTGCGTTTGGCTTTTCCATATACGTACGGAGCAAAGTAGAGTTTTCGGCTTTGCGATAGCCTACCTCAAAGGTTGAGCCGACATATCCGAGTCCGCCCGTTCCCGCAGTCGGTAAAATCGCGTAGGTGTCAACGCTCACGGGCTTTACCCTCACACCGTAGCGGCGGTTGACCTCGTCAACACTCACTACCTGCTCGATTATCACAGACGACTGGTCGGAAAGATTCTCCTTGTAAATGCTCTCGGGCAATACCTCGTATGGAGTAAGTACACCAAAGTCAAGGTCGCCGAGCGGCTGCGGCTTTCCGTCCTTCAGGACTGCATCGCCCTTTTCTCCGTCCCACCAGGAAAGCATAAACGAGGTGCCGCAAAGCTCGCTCCAGAGGATAAGAGAATCCTTTTTGGAGTGAAAATCGCACTTGTACTGTGTCTGCGTAAGCAAACGGGTTGCAACGAGGCTCTTTTCATAGTCGCTTATCTCGCTTGTAGCAGGATGTACCTCCATCGAAAAATCAAGCGATTTGAAGTTTGCCATTCGCGTTTCGATAAGCGGTGCAATGCGGTTATAAACCCCGCGCTCCATATAGTCAAAGGGAGGTTCATAGTCCTCAAGATTACCGCTGTACGGGTTTACGTCCCTGTACTGATGCCCCGAAAAAAAGTCTGCGGAAAGCATCCAGCGCATTTCAAGAGGGCGTCGCTCCTCGTGACGCCGACGGCATTCTTCGTCTATCATTGCGAGAATGTCCTCGCGATATTCCCCGCGCGGCGGCGTTTTTTCTTTAAAGTTAAAAAGTTTCATCAGTTAGTTCTCCTTTTGGCTTCCAAGGCTCTACGGTGCGGGGAAAGATGCCGCGTTTTCTTTCTGCCGCTAAGAGAAGGCATCTCCTCTTCTCTGCTCACAAACAAGCGGCAGATGAAAATCTCTATGGCGAGTATCGCCGTACAGATTATCGAAAGATATACAAGCATCACTGTCCCTTTACACCCTTTTTAGACTTTGTCAGCCTTGCTATTTCGGCGGCGCAGTCGGCGCAGATGTAAAATCCGCCAAGCAGATTAGGACTGCCCGAAACCTTGTACGTGTCCGTGCTTTTACACGCGGGTACAAGGCAGATGTGCTTTGCCGCCTTTACGGTAATTTGTTTCATAAAATCTCCTTTAGAAACGGTTTTTTCTACGGTTTTTGCCCGTGAAGTCTGAAATTTTCAGTGTTTCCTTGCTCTGCGGAGCTCTCGTCTGCATTACGGCAAAGTATCGCAGTGCATCAGGAAGGTGAGTTATCTCGTGCGGCTCTGTCAGGCAATCCCCCACCCGCTTTTTGTCACCGACAAGCGATGGCAGACAGCGAATGAGATTTTCGCACGATGATGAAATTCTCATTCGCGGACGGGAATCTCCGTTTTCATCCCTTACCGGCTTCAGCCACTCCTTGAGCGCCATCCAGCCGCTTGCGCGACTGTTGTCGGAGGCGGTAAGCGGCACTCCGTGCTCGGCAAAAAGCATATCAATGCTCTTGCCGCTATCCTTTTGCCTTGCCCAAAGATCGGGCGGCGCAAAGGTGCAGTAAATGTCAAGGTCGCCCGTTGCATCCCGTATCGCCTTGGCGGCAGCCGAAACTATAAGGTCGCTCTCATACACCTCTTTAAACACGGTAGCACGCCCTAAGGTGTCCACCGAAATAAAAAGGCAGGCGAGCGCGTCAAGACCGTAGTCAATAGTGCGGTAAATTCTCGCCCCCTTTGGCAAAACGAAGTCATCTACAATATGGTCATTTGACGAGAACTCGTTAAAAAACTGTCCGCCGCCTACTCCCCACTCGCCAAGACCGCTTACGC
>JAFYPS010000191.1 GCA_017547395.1 Clostridia bacterium | reverse complement strand
GCTCCTGATATTCCGACGGGTCGCCAAGGCTGTATATGCAGGATACGCTTGCGACAATTATAACGTCGCGACGCTCGAAAAGCGCGCTTGTCGCGCTGTGGCGGAGCTTGTCGATTTCATCGTTTATCATCGCATCCTTTTCGATGTAGATGTCCTTGCCGGGACTATATGCCTCGGGTTGATAGTAGTCGTAGTATGAAACGAAGTATTCAACTGCGTTGTTCGGGAAAAATTCACGGAACTCCGAACAGAGCTGCGCAGCAAGGGTTTTGTTATGTGCAAGAACAAGCGTTGGGCGGTTAACGTTGGCGATTATATTTGCCATTGTAAAGGTTTTGCCGGAGCCCGTAACGCCGAGCAGAGTCTGTTCGGAAAGACCCGCGTCAACGCCTGCCGAAAGCTTTTCTATCGCCTCGGGCTGGTCGCCTGTCGCCGAAAATTTTGATACAAGCTGAAAATGGTCCATAGCTGTGCACCTCCTTTAAAAGTCTATATATAAATCTTTGAAAAATTCCGACACTTATGGATTATATTATTATACCACAAACGTGTAGGAATTACAATAAAAAAAATAAGACTGCATATGCAGTCTTATTTTTTTATATAAGAAAGTTGTTTTTATTCAGCAGGCTTCTCTTCAACGAGAGCATCCTTCATAGAAAGGTTCATACGGTTCTTTTCGTCGGTGCCGAGGAACTTAACGCGAACCTTCTGACCAACCTCAACCTTATCTTCAACCTTTTCAATTCTTTCCTTTGCGATCTTGGAGATGTGTACCATACCTTCCTTGCCGGGAGCGAACTCAACGAATGCGCCGATCGGGATGATTCTGGTTACGGTACCCTCGTAGATTGCGCCGACAGCGGGCTCAAATACGATGCCTGCAATGATTTCCTGAGCGGCATAAGCAGCGTCACGGTTAACTGCAGAGATGTAAACCGTTCCGTCGTCCTCGATGTCAATCTTGGCACCGGTGTCAGCAACGATCTTCTGAATTACCTTACCGCCCGAGCCGATAACCTCACGGATCTTGTCGGGGTTAATCTTCATGGTGATCATCTTGGGAGCATACTCGGAAACGTCTGCTCTGGGCTTGTCGATAGCCGCAAGAATGATGTCGTCGATGATGTAGTCACGGCCCTTGTGGGTAACTTCAAATGCTTCCTTAACGATTTCGGGAGTAAGACCGTCGATCTTAAGGTCCATCTGGATAGAGGTGATACCCTTGTGAGTACCTGCAACCTTGAAGTCCATATCGCCGTAGAAGTCTTCAAGACCCTGAATGTCTATCATAGTCATCCATCTTTCACCCTCGGTGATAAGACCGCAGGAGATACCTGCAACGGGAGCCTTGATCGGAACGCCTGCATCCATAAGTGCGAGAGTAGAACCGCAAACGGATGCCTGAGAGGTAGAACCGTTAGAGGAAACAACCTCGGAAACAAGGCGCATAGCGTAGGGGAATTCTTCAACGGAGGGAAGAACGGGAACGAGCGAACGCTCAGCGAGAGCGCCGTGACCGATTTCTCTGCGTCCGGGGCTTCTGGATGCCTTAGCTTCACCGGTGGAGTAGCCGGGCATATTGTAGTGGTGCATATATCTCTTGTTGGTCTGTTCGTCGATGCCGTCGAGTTCCTGAGCATCGTCCATAGAACCGAGAGTTGCGATTGTAAGAACCTGAGTCTGACCTCTGGTGAAGAGACCGCTACCGTGTACACGGTTGATGAGGCCTACTTCTGCAGCGAGGGGACGGATTTCGTCAAGGCGACGGCCGTCAACACGCTTGCCGTCCTCGAGGAGCCAGCGGCGAACGATCTTCTTCTGGATCTTGTAGATAAGCTCGCCCATAATAGCGCCGATTTCGGGATACTTTTCCTCAAACTTTTCAACGATTGCATCGGTAATCGGAACCATACGTGCATCGCGCACGTTCTTGTCATCGGTGTCGAGAGCGTTCATAACGTCCTTTTCGCAGAATGCGAAAACTTCGTCGAACATATCGTGGTCAAGCTCGCAAGAGGGATAATCAAACTTGGGCTTGCCGATTTCAGCAACGATGGTGTTGATGAAGCCGATGAGCTTCTTGATCTCTTCATGTGCAACCATAATAGCGTTAAACATATCGTCGTCGCTGATTTCGTTTGCACCCGCCTCGATCATAACGATCTTCTTTTCGGAAGCGGCAACGGTGAGTTCCATGTCGCTTACTTCGCGCTGTGCGAGAGTGGGGTTGATAACGGGCTTGCCGTCAACCATACCTACGAACACACCGCCGATAGGACCGTTCCACGGAATATCGGAGATAGAGAGCGCGATAGAAGCACCGATCATACCTGCGATTTCGTGAGAGCAGTCGGGATCAACCGCCATAACGGTGAGCGAAATAGCAACGTCGTTACGGAGATCCTTGGGGAAGAGGGGACGGATAGGACGGTCGATAACACGGGAGGTAAGGATTGCCTTTTCACCGGGACGACCTTCACGCTTCAAAAATCCGCCGGGGATTTTGCCGGCAGCATACATTCTTTCTTCAAAGTCAACCGAGAGGGGCAAAAAGTCGATGCCGTCACGGGGCTTTTCGGATGCGGTTGCGCAAGCGAGAACAACAGTTTCGCCGTAGCGCACGAGGCAGGAGCCGTTTGCAAGACCTGCGAGTTTGCCGGTCTCGATTACGAGGGGTCTGCCTGCGAGAGTGTAATTAAACACCTTGTAGTTTTCAAACATTGTAAATTCCTCCATTTTGATTTTCAGGCGGAACGGTTTAGCGATTAAATACACCTTTTTGCACTCAAAAAGACATATTTAATGGCTAATCCCCCCGCCGATTTTTCTTGCCTTTATAGAAATCAAACCGAAGCCACGTAAGTGACTTCGGTTTAATGACTAACAAAAATTACTTTCTGAGACCGAGTTTCTCAACGATTGCGCGGTAACGCTCGATATCCTTCTTCTGAAGGTAACCGAGAAGGTTTCTTCTGTTACCGATCATCTTGAACATACCGCGGCGGCTGTGGTGATCCTTGGGGTTTGCCTTGAGGTGCTCGGTAAGGTCGTTGATTCTCTTGGTGAGAATAGCGATCTGAACCTCGGGAGAACCGGTGTCACCCTCGTGGGTAGCGTAGGTAGTGATGATTTCCTGCTTTACGTCTTTAAGCAACATGATAAATCCTTTCTGAAAGCGCGAAAGTCCGCTTTCACCTTGTAAAATATTTGCACGAAACTAAGCAAAGGGAGCGGTGAAAACGTACCTTTCGGTACCTGTGTCCCAAAGCTGAGTCTTGGCATTGCGACAAAGAGTATACCACATTATTTTCTATTTGTAAAGAGGTTTTTGAAAAAATTTCTTTTTGGCAGCAAAGTCACTATGCCGGTTGCTATCAGCAGTACCGCGAAAAGCGAGCGAAGCATTGACGGATCAACGCTTTTTGCAAGCGAAGCACCAAAATAACAGCCGATGCTTCCGACAGTGCAGATGACTGCAAGGCGCAAAAGCGGGAGCTTGCGCGTCCTCGCGTGAAAAACGAGTGCCACCGCGGTGGAAAAAATGAAAAAGTAAAGGTTAAGTCCTTGTGCCAAAAGCTGCGGAACGCCCTTTATAAGGGAAAGATAAATCACAAAAAGACCGCCGCTTCCCACGCCCATACCGGTGAGAACGGCAATAATCAGAGTTACGAGCATTTTTATCTCCTTAACATCAGGATGCCGCCGAGCAGTAAAACTGCCGAAAAAATCTTTTTTACTGCGTCGCGAGGCAGTTTTTTAAGCAGAAGCGCACCGAGAAGACCGCCTATGGCGGCAGGAAAGGCGACTTTCACAACCTCGGGGAGCGAGAGCGATACGTTTTCTTTGTAAAAAAAGAGCGAAATAAGGCAGAAAAACATAACGCTTGCCCCTGACAGAATCAGATTTTCCTTTGCATCTCGACCGTATATAGCTCCGAGCGTGAAGTAGAGCACCACTCCGCCGCCCGCACCGAGAAGACCGTTTAAAAATCCGGCAAGAAGCGCGCCTGCAATAAGAAAAACAACGTGTTTTTTCATAAGAATCTCCGCTAAATTTTTGCTTGAAATATGTATATATCTATGTTATACTATAAGTTAGAGTATTGTGCCCAAGTGGGCTTTAAGGAGTAATAAATGGCAGAAAAGAAGAAGGCGACCGGAAAAAGTCGCACACAACCCACTAAAAAGAATACGAAATCCGCGGCAAAAAAGCCTGTGCCAAAGGCGGTTCAGCAGGAACTGCCTGTTCGCAAGATGCGCGATGAAAATTCGCTTCTCCACCGCATCCTTCCGTACGTGTTTGTAGTATGTGCGGTTTTGCTTGGAGTATGCTTTATTTTCCACGACGGAGCTGTAGGAAATTTCATTTTTGATACGTTTTTCGGACTTTTCGGACTTGTCAGCATTGCGATTCCGTTTTTGTTCGTTTATTTTGCGGCATATTGGCGTAAATGGGTGGCTGACGGTCAGCACACGCTTAAATGCATTTTTGCCGTAATCTGCGTGCTTTTCGGCGGCGCACTTACCCAGCAGATAATGATTGCCGTTTCCTCGGGTGAGGAATATACGGTGATAAGCTCACTCTGGAAAGAGGGCTGCCACCTTGTAGGCGGAGGAATTCTCGGCGGACTTGTGGGCATCGGTTTTTACAAGGCGTTTGCTGCGGCTGCGGGAATAATAATCACCGCGGCGATTATTGTTACGTTTGGATTTTTCCTTTTCGGAATCACTCCCAAGACAATCTGGATTAACCTCAAGTACAGTTACAAGATGCAGCGCGAGCGCCGTCTTGCCGCAGCAGAGCGTGCGGCTGCAGAGCGCGAGTTTGAGTACGAGGAAAACGGGGACGATACTATTGTTCCTCCTGAGACTACCGAGCCGTTTGATTCTGCAAAGCCGTTTGACACTGCCGTGCCTAATCCCGACTTTGATATGAATATCGGCGACGAGTTTAACGAAACCGCGGAAAATCCCACGATTACACCTGTTGAAGAGCCTGCGGAAAGTACGGAGAAGAACGTTTACAACCGTTACGGTGAAATTGATCTCGGTGCGATTTTCGTTGACGAGAGCGAAGCTGCCGAGGATACCGAGGGCGGAGGAATTCCGATTGGCGACATTCTTTCTGACGAGACGGACGGTGAAGAGGAGGCGGAAACCGCAACTCTCACGGTGACTACCGACGATGCGGGTGTTACTCCCCCTGCGCCGAAGCCTAAGGTGATAAAGAAGGTTCAGTACCGTTTCCCGCCGCTTTCACTTCTTGCGCCCCCTGAAAAGAAAAAGAACGAAGACGTCGGTGCAGAGCTTCGTGCAAATGCGCAGAAGCTTGTTGATACACTTAAGTCATTCCACGTAAACGTTACCGTGGCAAGCGTTTCGCGCGGACCCACGATTACGCGCTACGAGCTTATTCCCGAGGCGGGAACTCGCGTTCGCTCTATCGCGAACCTTGTTGACGACATTTCGCTTTCGCTTGCAACGTCGGGTATCCGTATCGAGGCACCTATCCCCGGAAAAGCGGCGGTCGGAATCGAGGTGCCGAACAAGAGCGTTTCAACGGTAACTCTGCGCGAGCTTATCGAGAACAAGACCTTCTCAGAGGCAAAGAGCAAACTTGCCGTTTGTCTTGGCAAGGACGTTGGCGGCACGCCTATCGTATTTGATATTGCAAAAATGCCTCACCTGCTCATCGCCGGTGCAACCGGTATGGGTAAGTCGGTCTGCATAAACTCGATAATTACGAGTATCCTTTATAAAGCGACGCCTGAAGAAGTAAAGCTTATTCTCATCGACCCGAAAAAGGTTGAATTCAACATATACAACGGTATCCCGCACCTGCAGATTCCCGTTGTAAGCGAGCCTAAAAAGGCGGCGGGCGCACTGCATTGGGCGGTAACCGAGATGGAACGTCGCTACGAGCTTATCGAAGAGGTCGGTGCGAGAAAGATTGAACCGTACAATGAAATTGCAAAGCAGCGCGGACTTGAGGTTCTTCCTTATACCGTTATTATTATCGACGAGCTTGCGGACCTTATGATGACGGCACCCGATGCCGTTGAAGATTCTATCTGCCGCCTTGCACAGAAGGCGAGAGCTGCAGGTATGCACATTATTATCGGTACTCAGCGACCCTCGGTCGACGTTATTACAGGTCTTATCAAGGCAAATATCCCCTCGCGTATTGCATTCACCGTTGCATCTCAGGTTGACTCGCGTACGATTATTGATATTGCGGGTGCCGAGAAGCTTATCGGACGCGGTGATATGCTTTACTACCCCGTCGGACTGTCAAAGCCTATGCGTGCGCAGGGCGCGTTTGTCAGTGAGGACGAGGTTGAGCAGATAACGGCGTTTGTCAAGCAGTCTGTCGGCGAAACCGAGTACGATGCTGACATTATCGAGAGCATCGAGCGCGAAGCTCAGGCGATTGGCAACAGCGGAAAGAAGAGTGGCGGCGAGGCGGCGGCTGACGACGGTGCAGGCGATCCCAAGCTTCGCGATGCGCTTGAAATTGCCACAGACACGGGCAAGATTTCAACTTCGCTTTTGCAGCGCAAGCTTTCTATTGGCTACGGTCGCGCGGCAAAGATAATAGATATTATGGAAGCGCGCGGATTTGTGAGCGCACCCGACGGACAGAAACCGCGTGAGGTGCTTATCACGAAAACGCAGTTCAGAGAAATGGTTGTTAATAACGACGAAAGGCTAAACTGATATGGCTATTTTGATTTCGATTGACGGTCTTGACGGAAGCGGAAAGGGTACGCAGAGCGACCTGCTTTGCGCAAGACTCAATATGGAAGGAAAGCGCGCGAAGGTAATAAGCTTTCCGATGTACGGAGAGGACTCCTGCTTTGCGGTCGAGATGTATCTTGGCGGCAAGCTTGGCGGGCACCCGTCGGATACAAACGCGTATGCCGCGTCAACGTTTTTTGCGGTTGACCGTTATATCAGCTATCGCAGGCAGTGGAAAAAGGACGTAGAAGATTATGACTACATCATTTTCAACCGCTACGTGAGCGCAAACGCGGTTCATCAGCTTTCCAAGCTTCCGAAGGAAGAGTGGGAGGAGTTTCTCACCTGGCTTTGGGACTACGAGTTTGATAAACTCGGACTTCCGCGCCCTGAGATGACGCTCTATCTGCTTGTCGAGCCTGAAATTTCAATGGGTCTCGTTGACAAGCGCGGTGAGAAAAAGGACATTCACGAGCTTGATGCGGAATATATGCAGAAATGTTTTGAAGCGGGCAAATATGCCGCTGACCGTCTTGGATTTGTGAAGATAAATTGCTGTGAAAACGGCAATATCCGCACAAGAGAGTCGATAGCAGACGAGATTTATGAAAGGATAGCTGTTCTCTCTTAAAAAGAAAGAGCTAAAGAAAACTGTCAAAAATAAGAAGGAGATCACTATGGTATATTTCTTTTTAGCAGACGGATTTGAAGAAATCGAGGCGCTTTGCCCTCTTGATCTCTGCCGCAGAGCAGGGATTGAAGCAAAGACAGTGAGCATCACCGAGAAAAAAGAGGTAACAGGCTCGCATGGGATAACAGTCCGCGCAGATTTTTGTGTGGATGACAGACTAAGCGACTTTGATATGATAGTTCTTCCCGGCGGAATGCCGGGCAGTACAAATCTCGACAACTCTCCGCTCGTCGAGGGATGCATAAACTATGCACTTAAGAATGACAGATATATTGCGGCCATCTGCGCTGCGCCTATGATTCTCGGCAAACGCGGATTGCTTAAAAATAAAGAAGCAATTTGCTTCCCCGGCTTTGAGGGCTATCTCGAGGGAGCAAGAATTTCGGAAAGAAAAGTGGTTCTCGACGGAAAAATTCTTACCGCTGCGGGAATGGGCGTTTCTCACGATTTTGGACTTAAAATGGTAGAAATTTTCTGCGGAAAGGAAACCGCTGACAAACTTTGCAGCTCGGTACTTTACAAATGATCAATGAAAATATTACAGAGAATCCGAAGATGGCGCGTCGCGAGGATGCAAAGTTCCTTCGCGATGCTATGCCTGCGGAATTCCGCGCGGACGCTTCGGTTTCAATATGCAATCGCATAACGTCTATGGCGTCATTCGGACTTTGCGACGCGGTGCTTTGCTATTACCCCGTAAAAAGCGAGGTAAACGTTCTTGATATTGCGCGCGCTGCGCTCGCAAGAGGAAAGACCGTAGGTTTTCCGGTATGTGTCAACGGAGAAATGGAGTTTTACTCCGTAGATTCGCTTGAGGACTTGTCCGAAAAGAGCGAGTACGGCATTCCCGAGCCAAAGGCAATCGAGGAAAGACTTATCGTTCCCACCAAAACAACGATGATTATTATGCCGGGACTGCTTTTTGATAAGCACGGAAAGAGAATAGGATACGGTGGCGGATATTATGACAAGTACATCCGCCGTTATCCCGACCTCCTTCATTCGTCGATGACCGTAGGCGTTACATATTCGGCGTTTCTCTCCGACATTCCGATACCCTATACCGACCTTGATATCAGTGCGGCGCTTGTAGTTACCGAAAAGAAACTGCACTTTGCGCGCTCGGTAGAAAAAGCACCGAAATGGGAGGTAAGAAAGCGCCGTTACGTGCCGCTTATCGACTCCGACGGAAATCCTATAGAGAGAAAAAAGAGAGACTTCTATAACTCGAATTACGTTTCCCCCGATGAGGGAAAATATAAAAAGCCTAAGGCAAAGGATATTGTTAAATGAAGTTAAAGCCCTATACCACGGTGCCGTTTTTAGCGGCACTCGTCTATTTGCTCACCATCTGCGCAGAACAGCTTTTGGCGGGGCTTGACACGTCTGCAAAAGGATATCTCTATGCACTTTGCGGCATTCAGTTTGCCGCATACGCGCTTCCTCTTTTGCTTTACGGTCTGCTTTTTGGCGGAATCCGCCCGAGGAGAATGCGTCTTGCATTTCCAAGCGCGGCGAGCATACCTTTGCAATTTTTGCTTCTTGCGATTTTGCTTGTCGGCACTTCGCTTACGTCGATGTTTTTGCACAGGGTGGGTATAATTACCGATACGGGAGCGGGAAGTACCGCGGTTTCATCCGTAGGATTCTTGGCTATAGTGATTGCGGCTCTTGTTCCCGCTGTATGTGAGGAGATTCTCTTCCGCGGAATAATTATGTCTTCCTTTGAAGAGTGCGGTGTATCGCCGGCTATAATCGGCTCGTCACTGCTTTTCGCGTTCGCGCATATGAGCTTTGAGGAGCTTCCCGTATACTTTTTTGCGGGTGTCGTTCTCGCGTTTTCCGCGTACGTCAGCCGCTCGGTTTTCACGGCAATTTTTCTACACGCTGTATATAACGTCGCATCACTCTGCTTTGGTGACTATCTTTACGCGATTGCGGCGCATCTTGAGAGCTTTTCGCTCCTCTTTATAATTATGTTTTTTACTTTGCTTATACTCGTGCTTATTTCTCTTTCGGAGGGAGAGCGTGTGTACGGAATATATGCACGCCGTGCGCTTGACAGTAGTTACACTCCGAAAAAAATGACCCGCATAGAAAAGATTAAAGGAAATGCGGCGGTATATCTTTCCGTTCCGTTTTTGCTTGCTACCCTGATTTATATTGCGGTTGTGGTTTTTTCAATGCAGAAATAGCCGATAAACGTAGAATAATTTTATGAAAGGATTATGGTATGGACGAAAACAGAAATAGAAGGCCGCGTCCGCGCCGCAGTATAGACGATATTGCACCCGCGCCAAAGCCCGAGGCACCCGCGCCAAAGCCCGAGGCACCCGCGCCAAAGCCCGAGGCACCCGCGCCAAAGCCTAAGGCACCTGCGCCAAAGCCCGAGGCACCTGCGCCAAAGCCTAAGGCACCCGCGCCAAAGCCTGAGGCGCCCGCGCCAAAGCCTAAGGCACCCGCGCCAAAGCCCGAGGCGCCCGCGCCAAAGCCCGAGGCACTCGCGCCAAAGCCGCAGATTCCGTCTGTCAGCGTTGATGAAAACGAGCAGACCCGTCTTTCCGAGGTAATGCCAAAAGCGAAACTCAAGACCGAGGTTCGCAAGGAAAAGGAAACCGATGAAGAATCCTCGGGTATTGCGAGCGGAATTTTCAAGGCGATAATCTATATGACTCTTGTGCTTGTTGTGTCTGTGCTGCTTGCTTACGGACTTATACTTGTTGCAAACGACGTTTTCGCATTTGTTAAATCTGACGTAGCCGTTGAGGTTGTAATTCCCGAAAATGCAACGGTTGACGATATTACGGACATCCTTGCGGAGAATGAGATAATCGAGTATCCGTGGCTGTTCCGTATGTATACCAAGTTCCAGAACGTAGACGGGCTTGACGATGAGGGCAATAGTATTTTTCTCCCCGGAACGTATACCGTTTCGCCGATGAAAAACTATATGCAGCTTCTCACCGCATTCCAGAAACAGTACACGAGAGAGACCGTGTGGGTAACTATCCCCGAGGGCTCTACCTGTGAAGAAATCATTACAATACTTGTAGACGAGCACGGTATTGCAAGCCGCAAGGAATTTGTGAGTGCCATAAACGATTATGACTACGATCTCGAATTTCTCGAAGGACTTGACGGGCTTGAGGGCCGTTATTACCGACTTGAGGGTTATCTTTTCCCCGACACGTATCAGTTTTACGTAGACTCTACCGCTGAAACCGTTATTTACAGAATGCTTTTGAACTTTGAAAGCAAGCTTTCCTACATTGGCGACGACTATTGTACAGAGCGACTTGCCGAGCTTGGAATGACGCTTGACGAAGTGGTAACCATGGCGTCGATGATAGAGAAGGAAGTAAAATACGCTGTAGACTATGATCAGGTTGCATCGGTATTCTATAACAGAATGCGCGACAGAGCCAACTTCCCGCGTCTTGACAGTGATGCTACTACTGTTTACGCTATTATGATGGAAACGGGCGAGCGCCCTGAAACGCTCGGCGCCGCAGAGCTTGCCTTTGAAAACCCGTATAACACGCGATTTGCAAAGGGAATGCCTCCCGGTGCTATCGCAAACCCCGGATACGATGCACTTTACTGTGCATTTTATCCCGCAAAAACCAATTATTACTATTTCGTTGCCGACGGCAGTGGCTATAATATGTACGCGCGTACCTCTGCGGGTCACGAGGCTAATAAGGCGGAGATAAGAAAAGAGGCAGAAAGTGATAGCTAAAACAAGTGAAACTACGGTTGCTTACCGTTGCCCCGATTGCGGAAGCGGTGTTAAAAGCATAGTTGGAATATTCGGACTTTCTGCGCCGATGCTTAAACTGAAGTGTCCCTGCGGCGGAAGTTCTATGACAATAAAAAAGACGGCGGACGACAAGATACGGATAAGCGTGCCTTGTATGGTATGCCGCCGCGATCACGAGTACGTGATAAGCAGAGAGCTGTTTTTCAAGAACGAGCTTTTCGAGCTTCCTTGCTCGCTTTCGGGATTTTCGCTTTGCTTTATCGGCGGTGCCGAGCAGGTTTCTGCCGCACTTGAGGAGGCTGACAGAAAGCTTGTTCAGGTGCTTAAAGAGGCGGGAGCCGAAAGCCTTGACGTCTTTAAAAATCAGCCGGATTCGGTAGAAGAGCTTCCCGTATCACAGGTGTATGACATCGTGCGATTTATTTTAAAGGAACTTGAGGCAGAAAACGCGATCCGCTGCAACTGTCGCGAGGGAGATTACGATATCGAACTTTTTGACGACTGTGTTTCCGTTTACTGTAAAAATTGCGGTGCAAAGAAAATAGTGTCGACCGCCTCTCTGCAGGAGGCACAGGCATTTCTTGACGTTGACGAACTTATACTGAAATAAAAAGGATACAAACAAAAAAGGCTTGCTGACGCAAGCCTTTTTAATTTTGTTTTTGCACGCTTTTATACTCATCGTAAAACTTGAAGTACGGGCATTTTTTATATCCCGCCTGCATAAAGCGGCAGAGTTCATCCTCGTCCATTCTCTGCGTGCAGATATACATCTCGTACTCCTCGTCGTAATCGTAGAATTCACATTGCTCGCACAGCGGGGCGCTGCTTTGCATACTCATTACAGTGCCATCTCTTTTCTGCACTTTTTGCATACAAGCTTGCCCGAAAACTCGGTGAGCTCTTCTTTTCCGGAACAGAATATGCATGCCTGAGAATACTTTGAGATTACAACCGTCGTGCCGTTAAGAAGAATCTCAACGGGGTCTCCGGGGCTGATGTCAAGGCGTCTGCGAAGCTCTATAGGCATAACAATTCTTCCAAGGTCGTCAACTTTTCTTACAATTCCAGCAGATTTCATATAACATCCTCCTTAATATTGCTGCTATGGTTATTTTACATTATTTTACAAAAAATGTCAATAGATATGACCAAAATAATGGAAAAAAATGTAAAATATTATTGTTTTTCGGAGGTTATTCTAAAGTGGATTGCGGTGCGCTCTTCGCCGTCGATTTCGATTTCTTCAAAAGAAGGCTGCGCAAAGATTGTAACCCCTGTGGGAGCAAGGAAGCCGGATGCGATTGCAATAGCCTTTACAGACTGGTTTACCGCGCCTGCACCGATTGCCTGAATCTCAGCCACGCCATCGTCGCGGATGGCGGCAGCGAGTGCGCCTGCTACGGAATTTGCGCTTGATTTTGATGATACCTTTAAAACGTTCATAATTTTTATCCTTTCTGCAATTACTCGTTATCCATCATTAAGTTTAACTGCAAAATGTGATAAATTTATGACGAAAAATGAAAAATTCTGTAAATTCAGCGCGCAAAGCGCACAATTTCGGTGGCTTTGCCGCTTTCAGCTGTTACGATTACACCGCAAAGGCGTATTTCGCCGTCGGCTACAAGGAATTTTTGCGGAAGTCCGGTGGTCATTTTTCTGAGTATAACGTCCTTGTCGGTGCCGAGAACACCGTTTGTCGGGCCGCACATTCCAAGGTCGGTGATATATGCCGTGCTACCGTCGAGAATTCTCTCGTCGGCGGTCTGAACGTGAGTATGCGTTCCGACTACTGCAGTTGCCTTGCCGGCGAGAAAGTAGCCGAGCGCGATTTTTTCGGCGGTTGCTTCGGCGTGAACGTCTACAACAGAGAAGTCGTAGCGACCTGCATTACGCTCGAAAGCGCGCGCGGCAGTTTCAAAGGTGTTGCCCGCGTGGTCCATATCGTACATCCCCACAAGGTTCAATACGAACACCCGATATCCGTTTACGTCGATTACCGTTTCACCGTTTCCGGGTGATGCCGCAGGGAGATTCAGTGGGCGAATAACGTATGGGCTGTCGTCAAGCATAGGATACAGTGAGCGCTGATGGAAAATATGGTTGCCGCCCGTCAGCACGTCAACTCCGCTTTCGAGCAGAGCCTTTGCATCATCCGCAGAAAGCCCCATAATTTCGCTTGCGTTTTCTCCGTTTGCTATAACGGCATCTATTTTCAGTTCCTTTCTGATCTGCCACAAATTTTCTCTCAAATAGTCGACAGTGCGTTTTCCTACTATGTCGCCGAGAATTAAAAATTTCATTTTAAAGCCTTTCTATTATTAGAAAAAACTGCTTCGGGTTGTTCCCCGAAGCAGTAAGCCGACGGGAGTCAAACACGTGCGCCCACGTCGGCAATATTTTGTTATTTTCACCGCTTGCGTCCTTGAAATGTCCGCACATTTCTGCGCCCGCCATCGTCAAAAATCCCTAAAATATTGCTCGATGTGGGTGCAGGGCAGTTTTACCGGAGCGTATTTTGGGTCAGACAATGCACAAGCGCGCAGTTAATATAGGATATTATCAAGCGCTTTGCGGAAGGATGGGCAAAAATACGCCCGTTAAAACCGTACGGGGTTGGCTCCCCTCGGCTTATTACTTTGCAAAGTCGAATGCGCGGCTCTCGCGGATAACGTGAACCTTGATCTGACCGGGATAATCCATCTCGCTTTCGATTTTTGCCGCGATGTCATGCGCCAGAATTGTCATCTGGTCGTCGGTGACCTGCTCGGGCTTAACCATCACGCGGATTTCGCGGCCTGCCTGAATTGC
>JAFYPS010000025.1 GCA_017547395.1 Clostridia bacterium | reverse complement strand
TCATCATACTCAAAGTAAATGACGTTTGTAAGCGGGTCAACCACCATAACACAGGTGGATGACGGTACTGCACATTCAAGATCGAGTGCCGCTGCAAGGTTCGGCACGCTCTTTATCTTTGATGCAATACGCTCCTCGGAAGAATAGTCGCCTATACGGATTTTATACGCACCGTTTATATACGCTATAAACGGATGCATATCGCTCCCCTCTTCTTTAAGCGCATTTTGTACGTAGGCAAGCATCGCCTCCGCCTCTTCAAGTGTTGCAAGGTTATCCGCAACCTCAACGTGGTAGCCGCCCACAACGCACTTTTTACTTGTATTATAAATAGAATAGGTGTACGCCGTTTGTGAAAGATTATCGTCGCACACCACTGTTACTTTAGGTAAGTCTATAGAATAAATTTTCTCGTATGAGCGCTCTGTTTTCTCAAGCGTCGCCGAATAAACGTCAAAGCCGACGGTAGTCACGGTTTCAAAGCCGACAGTGACGTCACTGCCGTACATAAGTCCGACAGTGACATATTCGTCGCTTGCAGCCTCAGCCGCATAAGTAGGAGTTACAAACGCGCTGAGAATAGCGGTGCAGCATCCCAAAAGCATAAGGATTGCAAGAATCCATACCATTACCTTGACGATAAGCTTGTGCTTCATCACAGAGTCCTCCTTTCAGAAAATTTATTTAAATTATTTTAATCGTTATGATGCTTTATAAAAATACAAAGCAGAATTACAGCCGCGACGGCAAGCACCGCAACTGCGACAGGCTTCCACAAAGCGCCCGCCACCATTATAGCAGTAGGCCCGTCCGCTCCGCCTATTATAGAAACGTCATAAAAATCAGGCATTATTCACCCTCGGTTGCTTCTGCGGACTTTATAATAAAGTCACCGCGCACCATTATCCATGCACCACCCTCACCGACAGCAATACCTCTGCCGTCATCACGAGGAATTATAAGCGTATGGTTGGTAGGAATACCTTCGCCGTTGTACAGTTCTTTACCGTCAGTTGTGTCGGAAAGTCCTTGCTCCTCCCATTTTACGGTAAACGGAGAAACAACGGTTGTCTTACCCGAGCGCACGATAACCTCACAGGAATTAACAGAGGCGTAAAGAACCTCGCCCTCTTTGGGATTCACTATAACATACTGACTTCCCGTATTCACAGTTCCCGCAGGAAACGTAACTTCAGGCTCTGGAGAAGTAGTTTCCTCAGGCAGAGTTGTAGTTTCCACAGGCTCCTCGGTAGTTTCAACGGGTTCGGTAGTAGTCTCTTCGGGTTCTTTTGTAGTTTCCTCGGGGAGAGTAATGATTATATCTCCCATCTCAACTCCCGAAACGATATTGATAATCATATCTTTTATCTGCGGAAGAAGAACCTTATTTACATAACTGAGAGAAATAAGCGGATCGTCCTCCGATGAATATGTATTCTCGCTTGCCATAACTATTGCACCAATGGCAAGCACAGCCGCAAGAAGAAGACAAGCGGTAATTTTTATCACTTTTTTCATAAACATCTTCCTTTTTCAAATTACGCACAATACGTAAATATTATATCGCATTATATAACAAAAAGGAAGTGTTTTTGACAAAAATAATATGAAAATTTATGGCAAAGGCTTCATCGGTCATTTTCGCCGAGAGTTCCTGCACTTTTAATAGATGATTTCCCAAACTTTTCCCGAATTGCATCCATTGTACGTTCACGCTTTTCATTCTTGCTATCGGTTACTGCATCGTCGAAAAATCCAATCTGTTCCGCCGCATCCTCGTCTACAAGATTTGTACCGGTAACCGTAAGCGCCCGTATACCGAGATTCGGATTCCAGTTTGTTTTCAGAATTTCCGCGGTGGCGGCGCGAAGATCGCGTGCGAGCTGTGTTGGCATTTTAAGAGGAGCCTGACGCTGTGTGGTGACAAAGTTTGAATCTTTTATCGAAAGCTGCACGGTTGTGCATTTTACGTGCTTTGCGCGCATACGCGCAGCGGCAAGGTCACATATAACGTCAAGTCCCGACATAAGATCATCCATTCCGTAAAGGTCATGCGAAAACGTCATTCCGTTTCCGACACTTTTGACCTCGCGTGCATCGTATATGCTGCGGACGGGATCGTCGTCGTTACCGTTAGCATACGTATGAAGCATACTTCCAAGTTTGCCAAGCTTGTAGGTAAGAAAATCCACAGAGCAGGATGCGAGCTGACCTATCGTCTTTATCCTGAGGTCATCAAGCGTTTTCGCCGCACTTCTTCCGACAAACAACAGCGAGTTGACGGGCAACGGCCATACGATTTCTTTAAAGTGTGCGCGGTCAATGACGCTTACCGCATCAGGTTTTTTAAGGTCGCTCCCAAGTTTTGCAAAGCATTTGTTAAAGGACACTCCGACCGAAACAGTCAGTCCCGTTTCGCGCTTTATGCGCTCGCGAATTGTATTGGCGATAGTCTCTCCGTCGCCAAAAAGTTTTTCCGAGCCGCTTACGTCAAGCCAGGACTCATCAATTCCGAAAGGCTCAACGAGGTCGGTGTACTCGCTGTAAATTTCGTTAATCTGATGCGAAAATTTTTCGTAAAGATCGTGGTGTGGCGGCACAAGTACAAGGTGCGGACATTTCTGCTTAGCAGACCATATCGTTTCAGCAGTAACAACTCCGTATTTTTTTGCCTTTTCGTTTTTTGCAAGGATAATTCCGTGGCGCTTGTAGGGATCACCGCAAACAGCCATAGGATAGTCGGCAAGTGATGGGTTCAAAACCGTTTCAACAGATGCAAAAAAGGCATTCAGATCTGAATGCAGTATTATTCTGTCCATACTTACCTCCTATAATAATGAATAATTAATGATGAATAATGAAAAATGAATAATTTAGGTTGTTTTTGGGCTGAAGCCAAAAACCTCATTATTTTTTATTCTGCATTATAAATTTATCTTTTTTTCTTAAAAAACGTCTGAAGCAGCGAGCGGCACTCATCTTCCATCACGCCGCCGAGTATTTCGGGCTTGTGGTTGAGCGGATATGCGTTAAGATCAAGCACGCTTCCGAATGCACCTGCGCGCTTATCGTATGCTCCGAAAACTACTCGCTCAATTCGGCTGTTTACTATCGCACCTGCGCACATTGGGCATGGTTCAAGAGTAACGTAGAGCGTACACCCCGGGAGACGCCATCCTCCAAGCGCTTTGCACGCGCGGTCAACCGCAAGAGTTTCCGCATGGTAAAGCGCGTTTTTCTCGGTTTCCCTGAGATTGTGTGCGCGTGCAATTATATTGCCGTCTCGCACAATAACCGCGCCTATCGGCACCTCATCTATTTCTGCTGCAAGGCACGCCTCGTGCAATGCCTCAGCCATATAATACAAATCGTCGTTCATATAAATCTAAAACTCATAGCAAAAAACGAAAGCACCACAAATATATAAAAATACGGTGATAGCACGTCTTTTGAATTTTGCTTTTTTCCTTCTTCAAATACTTCTTTAGCATCTTCAAAAATTTTGCTTTTCGAAAGCAAAACAAAGCTTACCGCAAACACCACAAGAATAATAGCAAGGGTTATATATTCAAAAATCCCGCGCGGCAGATACGAAAGCAGAAGTGATGCGAAGTTATTTACAAAATGAAGCAGCATACCGAGATAAACGCACTCGGTAAGATAAACCAACATTCCAATGCAAAATCCCGCGAAAAATGCGTAAATATATTTCGTAGGGTCTGCATGCATCAGCATAAAAAAGATACTGCTTATCCATACGCCCGCCGCTTTATATGAAGAAAGTGCGCCAAGAATACCGCCGCGGACAAACCATTCCTCAAAAAATGCGGGAATCAGACAACCGAACACAAGCATATACGGAAAATCGGTACGCGCCGCAGTATCAGGCTCTATCTGCCCTACCGCAGTCACAAGATACGTTATTGCAGAAATAACCGCAGAACCGCTTATGCAAAAAAGAAAGACGTTGAGATAGTCCTTTCCTTTATATCTTAACGTATTGCAATCCCTTGTCCCAAAGGTCTCGCCCCTTACGCTCCTTTTAAACAGAAGCATTGGTGCAGTGCACCCAATTATAGCAAGGAATGCCGCCCACTTGATGGCGAAAAATGCGGCTATCACGTAAAATAAAAACCACACGAGCATCATAAGCGATGCTACGTCAATATACTTCAATTTTTTCATTTTAATATAAAATCAATATAAAACAGCCGCCCAAAACGGGCGGCTGAAATAATAGCGATTAGTGAATGATTGCGCGCTCGGTATCCTTGTCAAAGAGATGAATTCTGGATGCCTCGAGAGCGATCTTGATCTTGTCGCCTGCTCTTGCCTGGCTGCGGGAAGAAACTCTTGCAATCATCTTCTGCTCGCCAACAAGGAGGTAGAGATAAATCTCAGCGCCCATAAGCTCGGTAACTTCAACGTCAGCCTCGATTACGCTGTCAGCAAGGCTGGAGAGGTACATAGGCTCATCGTGGAGACACTCGGGACGAAGACCTGCAATAACTTCCTTGTCGATATACTCGGCAAGCTTGGGATTTGCAGCCTTTTCTGCGGGAAGCTTGATCTTGTTGCCCTCAAATACGAAGTAAACGTCATCGCCGTTCTTCTCAAGAGTACCGTTAAGGAAGTTCATCTGAGGAGTGCCGATGAAGCCTGCAACGAATACGTTACAAGGCATATCGTAAAGATTCTGAGGAGTATCAACCTGCTGGATAAGACCGTCCTTCATAACTACGATACGGGAAGCCATAGTCATAGCCTCTACCTGGTCGTGAGTTACGTAAATGAAGGTGGTACCAACTCTCTTGTGGATCTTGGTGAGCTCGGTTCTCATCTGTGCACGAAGCTTAGCATCGAGGTTAGAGAGAGGCTCGTCAAGAAGGAATACCTTAGGATAACGAACGATTGCACGGCCGAGTGCAACACGCTGCTTCTGACCGCCGGAGAGAGCCTTCGGCTTTCTGTCGAGAAGGTGAGCGATATCAAGTACGCGAGCAGCCTCTTCAACTCTGCGCTTGATCTCTTCCTTAGGAGTCTTGCGGAGCTTAAGACCGAATGCCATGTTTTCAAACACGGACATATGGGGATAAAGAGCGTAGTTCTGGAAAACCATCGCGATATCTCTGTCTTTAGGTGCTACGTCGTTTACGAGTCTGTCTTCAATGAAAAGTTCGCCCTCAGTGATTTCCTCAAGGCCCGCGATCATACGCAGGGTTGTGGACTTACCGCATCCGGAAGGACCAACGAAGATAAGGAACTCCTTGTCCTTAATCTCAAGGTTAAAGTCGGATACAGCGGTAACACCGCCGGGATACTTCTTATAAATATGTCTAAGTGATAAGCTTGCCATATTTGCATCCTCCGTTTTTAAGTTTACCTGACTTGCAGGCAATTTTTTACCCTATTATTATAGCAAAAGTATGTCCGAAAATATAGTGGTGGAATTCCCAAACTTTCGCTTTTTGCTTTGTTAATTATGCACAACCTGCTCAAAAAGCAACGCTTTTTATAAAGCTTTTTAAAAAGAATTGTTCTAATTTATTAGAATTATTCATCTTTTGCCCGCCTTGTGAGGCCTATGCGATGCTTCTTTGCATCAATGCTCTTGATACGCACGGTTATGACGTCACCTACGGTAAGGACGTCGCTCGGATGCTTGACAAACTTGTCTGCAATCTCGGAAATATGAAGCAATCCGTCCTGATGCACGCCTATATCTACAAATGCACCAAAGTCAACTACGTTTCTGACCGTTCCTCGAAGCTCCATTCCCTCGCGAAGATCCTCGAACTGCATTACGTCTGCGCGGAGTACCGGTGCCGGGAGTCCGTCACGGATGTCACGGCCGGGCTTCTCAAGTTCTGTGCAGATGTCAAGCAGAGTAGGCTCGCCTATGCCGAGTTTCTCGGCTACCGCCGCGCTTCCCTCTCTTGCAACCTTGCCTGCAAGACCGCCAAGTCGCATTGCGCGCACATCATCGGCGGTGTATCCGAACATTTCAAGAAGTCCGCGTGCCGCACTGTAAGACTCGGGATGAACACCGGTGCAATCAAGAATTTCCTCGCCTCCGCTTACACGGAGGAAGCCTGCACACTGTTCATATACCTTATCACCGAGACGCGACACTTTTTTAAGTTCCTCGCGGTTTTTAAACGCGCCCTTTTCTTCACGGTATTTCACGATGTTTTTCGCACATGCCGCACTGATTCCAGCAACGTAGGAAAGCAACGCGTGTGACGCGGTATTCAGCTCGACGCCGACGCTGTTAACACAGTCCTCTACAACTCCGCCAAGCGCAAAGTCAAGTTTTTTCGGCTGCATATCGTGCTGATACTGACCGACACCGATAGCCTTTGGCTCAATTTTTACAAGTTCGGCAAGCGGGTCGATAAGTCTGCGGGCAATAGATACCGCGCTTCTCTCGGTAACGTCAAAGTCGGGGAACTCATCCTGCGCGAGCTTCGATGCAGAGTAAACCGATGCACCCGCTTCGTTTGTGATAACGTATTTTACGTCCTGCGGAATGGTTTTGATAGTTTCTGCAATAAACTGCTCGCTTTCGCGCGATGCCGTACCGTTTCCTATAGAAATAACGTCAACTCCGTGGCGACGGATAAGGTCTACCACCTTGCGACGGCTTTCCTCCGTTCTCTCATACGGCTTTGTGGGATAAATCACAGCCGTTTCAAGCACCTTGCCCGTTTCATCGACTACCGCAAGTTTGCAACCTGTACGGTAACCCGGGTCATAGCCCATAACGACTTTACCGCGTACGGGCGGCTGCATGAGAAGTCCGCGAAGATTGCTTGAAAATACTCCTATAGCTCCGTCGGACGCGGTTTCAAGTAAGTCTGCACGTATTTCGCGCTCAATTGCAGGCGCAATAAGGCGCTTGTATGCATCCTTTATGGTCAGGCGAAGCAGTTCTGCCGCTTCGCTCTCTTTATTTGTGATTATCTCGCGCTCAAGGTAAGCGTAAACAGTCTCTTCGGGAACGTCAAGAGAAACCTTGAGGAACTCCTCACGTTCGCCGCGTGCAATTGCAAGATAGCGGTGAGGGCGCACCTTGTTTACCGGCTCGGAGTATGTATAATACATAGAATAAACCGAGTCCTCTTCCTTTGCCGCAGTGCTTGAAAGCATACCGAGGCGCGCACTTCCCTCACGGATGGTCTTGCGGAAGGTCGCATTCTGCGCTATATCCTCGGCAATAATGTCAAGTGCGCCCGCGATAGCCGAATCAACGTCGGGAACTTCCTTTTCCTCATCAACGTATTCTGCCGCTACTTCACGGATAGACGGATTATACTCAGCCTCGCATGCAAAAATAAGCAGTGCAAGCGGCTCAAGCCCGCGCTCACGCGCAACCGATGCACGCGTCTTACGCTTTTGCTTATACGGGAGATATACGTCCTCAAGCTCGTTGAGTGTCTCTGCCGCATCGAGTGCCGCAACGATCTCATCGGTAAGTTTGCCCTGACCGTCGATAGCCGCGCGTATCTCCTCTTTACGCTCTTCAAAACGGCGGAGGTAGTCAAGTCGCTCATAAAGTGTACGGAGCTGCACGTCGTCAAGGCTGCCTGTCGCTTCCTTACGATAACGCGCGATAAAAGGAATCGTGTTTCCCTCATCGATAAGAGCAACCGCCTTTTCGGTCTGCCAATCCTTAATTCCGAGTTCTTCTGTAAGTTTCTTTAAAATATCCATATTTATTTTCCGTATTCCTCAAGTTTTTTAAATTCGTCCTCGGTGAGATAGCGCCACTCTCCACGCTTCAGCGTACCAAGCGTGAGAAATGCAAAGCGCACTCGCTCAAGGTAGATAATGCGGTTATCAACTGCGCCAAGCATCAGTTTTATCTGATGATATCTGCCCTCGGCAATCGTAATTTCACCCTCGGTTTCACTCTGCATCTCTATTTTACACGGCTTTGTAACGTAGCCACCGATATCAACACCGCCTTCAAGCTTTTCGATATCCTCTTTTGAAAGAGGAGCTGCCGAAGCAAATCTGTACGTCTTTTCGACGTGATGCTTCGGTGAAAGCAGAAAGTGTGCAAGCGGTCCGTTGTCGGTAAGCAACATCAGTCCGAGTGTATTTTTATCAAGTCTGCCGCAAGGGAAAACTTCAAATTTCCGCACCTCCGGCGGCAAAAGGTCAAGCACGGTTTTTTCATTTTTGTCCTCAGTAGCACTGACGTATCCGTCAGGCTTATTAAGGAGAACGTATGTATTACGGCGATAATTTACCACCTCGCCGCAAAAGGTAACAACATTCTTCTCCGGGTCAACGGGAGTGTCGGCACGTTTGACGGGTACACCGTCAAGCAGCACCTGCTTTGCCCTGACGGCTTTCGCCGTTTCGCTTCTGGTTGCCACCTTGCATTCGGATAAAAATTTGTCTATTCTCATATTTTTCCTATATAAAAATTTGATTTATGCATATTCCAAAAATCAGCATTAGCACAAGTACTGTGACAAGGCCCACAGCAAAGCCTGTTAAAAAATACTCTTTCATAGCGCTTAGGCAAGCTACGTTAGTATGTGCAAGAAATCAATGCAGAATGCAGAATTATGAATGCAGAATTAAATGAAGATTTCGGGCTTTGCCCAAAATCAACCGTCATTCTGCATTTTGCATTATGAATTCTGCATTATTTTATCTTTTCCCAGTACGCTTTTGCGGCTTGTTCGTTCTTGTTCTCGCCGTATTCGTAGTATTTTTTACCCTTTAAATCATCGGGCAGATACTGCTGCTTGACATAGTGATTGGGATAATCGTGCGGATACTTATATCCCTTGAACAGAGGTGACTGCAAATGAACGGGAATATCCTGTCCGAGTCCCGAAAGAAAATCATTCTTCGCTGCGGCATATGCGTTATATGCACTGTTCGACTTTGGCGCGGTTGCAAGAGCGACCGTAAGATTTGCAAGCGGTAGCGCCGCCTCGGGAAGACCGAGTTCCTTTGCGGCATCCGTACAAGCCTTTGCCATTATTGCCGCCTGCGGATATGCAAGTCCAACGTCTTCGCTCGCAATTACAAGAAGTCTGCGGCAGGCTGAAAGCAGGTCGCCTCCCTCTAAAATTCTTGCAAGGTAGAATACTGCGGCATCAGGATCGCTGCCGCGGATAGACTTTTGCAGGCAGGAAAGAAGATTGTAATGCACGTCTCCCATACGGTCAAAATTCCCCGTACAGGAAGGCATAAACTCCTTTGCATCACTTTCGGTGATTCTTTCTTTTGCAATCGAATAAACGTTTTCGAGCACGCCGAGCGCGCTTCTTACGTCACCGCCGCCAACACCCGAAATAAACTCAAGTGCATCATCGTCTATAGCAATATTCTTCCCGCTCTCGCGGTTGAGCGTGTCAAGACCGCGAAGAAGAGCCTTGCTTATATCCTTACCCGAAACAGGCTTGAATTCAAACACTGCACAACGTGATAAAATCGCGTTGTAAATGCAAAAATAAGGATTATCGGTTGTAGAGGCGATAAGCGTAACCCTACCGTCCTCGATATATTCAAGCAGAGATTGCTGCTGCTTGCGGTTAAAATACTGAATCTCATCAAGATAGAGCAGAGTTCCCGAGGCACCGAACATATTCTGCGACTGCGAAATAACGTCCTTGACGTCGGAAAGCGAAGCGGTTGTGGCATTCAGCTTATACAGCGTCATTCCCGACTGCTTTGCAACAATATTTGCAGCAGTTGTCTTTCCCGTACCGGGAGGACCGTAAAAAATCATATTCGTGACTCTGCCGCCTTCGAGCATTTTGCGAACAACTCCGTTTTTGCCGAACAGATGGCTCTGTCCGACCATATCGTCTAAATTTTCGGGACGAAGTCTGTCTGCAAGCGGTTGATTTACCATAATAACAATTCCTTAATTCATTGTAGTTGCACTTGTTTCCATTGCCTTTTGAATACGCTCACGCAACGGTGCAAGTGCGGGCGAAGTAAGCGCGGGATCATTTTCTATAAGATCGGTCGCCGCTTCTACCGCGGCTTCCGCTACCGTCGGATCGTTACAGATTGCAGCCATGCGGAAGTTTTCGCCGACTCCGCTCTGCCGTGCGCCGTCGGTTCCGAGAAAATCACCGGGGCCGCGCATTTTAAGATCCTCTTCGGCAATAACAAAGCCGTCGTTTGTCTTTGTCATAAGTTTAAGACGCTGTTTTGCAACTGCACCGTCGGTGTCCGAAACAAGCACGCAATGCGAATGACGCGTGCCGCGTCCGACTCTTCCTCGAAGCTGATGAAGCTGTGAAAGTCCGAAGCGCTCCGCGTTTTCAATTATCATAAGCGAGGCGTTAGGCACGTTTATACCTACTTCAATAACGGTTGTTGAAACGAGTATTTTTATTTCACCCGAAACAAATCGGGACATAATATCGTTTTTGTCTGCATTTTTAAGTTTTCCGTGGATGTAGGTAACGTTTGCTTTGGGAAAAATCTCGGAAAGTTCCTTTGAAAATGCAACCGCACTCTTCAGCGGCGGAGAACTCTCCGTTTCAAAGGCACTGACCGTGTATGCATCCTCGTCGGCATCATCCTCCGGAGGTTCTACCGAAGGACACACAACGTAAACCTGTCCACCCTCCGAAATCTGTTTTTCGATAAAAGCGTTGAGCCTCGGGCGGTAACTTTCATCAACGAAATAGGTTCCAACCTTCTGTCTGCCGGGAGGAAGCTCGTCAATTTTAGATATCTGTAAATCCCCATAAAGAACAAGCGAAAGGGTACGTGGTATAGGTGTTGCGGTCATTACAAGCATATGCGATCTCGGACTCTTTCGAAGCAGATTTGCACGCTGCGATATTCCAAATCGGTGCTGCTCGTCACAGACTGCAAGTCCAAGGTGCTTGAATATAACGTCATCTTCGATAAGCGCGTGTGTGCCGACAACCGCATTTATACTTCCGTCCGCAAGTCCGCTCTTGATGCGACGTTTCTCCGCGGCAGTAGTTGAACCTGTCAGTTTTTCAACGTAAAACCCAAGCGACTCAAACTGCGGTGCAAGATCTTTATAGTGCTGCGAGGCAAGAATTTCGGTAGGCGCCATAATCAAAGTCTGAAATCCGCTTGCCATTGTCATATACATCGCAGCCGCTGCGCATACGGTCTTGCCGCAACCGACGTCACCGACAAGAATTCGCGACATACGCGGAGCATCGTCACCGTCTCCCGCGCACATATCTTTTATAATATCGTTTATCGCGCGGCTCTGTGCACCTGTAAGTGAAAACGGAACGGTTCTCATAAACGGAGAAAGATCTGTTACTTTCATTCGCTCCGCCACACTCTTTGCCTGTTTTTTCCGCATCACGCGGACGGCAATAGAAGTTTCGAGAAGCTCGTCGAACGCGAGTCTGCGTGCCGCACGGTCAAGCGCCTCAAGGCTCTCCGGAATATGTATGCTTTCAAGCGCAAAGGTACGTCCCGCGAGGGCATATTTTTCCCTTATATTATGCGGCACAAAATCAAAAAGCTCGCTTCTGCAAATCGACAGTGCCTGTCTTACGCAGTCGCGGATGACATTTTTATTGAGCGGTGACGATATGCGGTAAACTGCATAAAGCTCGGGAAGCGCAGTTCTCTCATCGTAAACTTCGGCTACAGGGTTGGAAAGCGAAAATCTCCCAAGCTTTTCAGTAAGCTTACCGTAAAAACGGTAGGTCTCACCGACTGAAAACTTGTCCTTTACGTACGGCTGATTGAAGTAGCTTATCTCAACGCTTCCGCTGTCGTCAAAGGCACGGAATTTTACAATAGTCATACTGCCGCGGAGTCTTGCCATTTTTGGCGCCGTTGCAACCGTAAGAAGATAGGACTGTGCCGCGCCTACCGTTCCGTCCGCAAGCAATGTAATGACGCCGCGGTTTTCGTACCTTGTCGGAAAGTGATTAAGCAGATCGGAAAGCGTAAAAATGCCGAGACGGTGAAACGCCTCTTCTTTGACTTTTCCGATTCCTTTAAGTTTGCCTACAGGCATATCAAGACCGGCCATACGCTCTCCTCCCCCCGAATAAATTTATACTATTTTAATTATACTATATTACGTTACAAAATAAAAGTGTTTTTTAATAAAAGCGGTTGCAAAACTTTTAGTTTTAAGTTATACTGAATTTGAAAGGCGGTGATACCGTGAACGATAAAATCACACGAATTAAACTGAACGGAAAGCGTTTTTGCAAAAAGCTGCGCGGTATTTTGACGCGCCGTTTCAATATAAACTTTTCTTTAAAACGCAAAAGCGAGCCTGAAAATCCCGTTCTTTCCGTAAACGTAAAGGGCGAAATTCCGCGCGAAGCAGTTGCCTTTTTCGCGGCGCTCGGCGTTATCACTGCTATATATGCAGTGTGGAAAATTTTATGTAAATTATTCTGAAAAAGCGATGCATTTGCATCGCTTTTTTACCGGAGGTCAAATGGACTTTTTAATAACTTTTCTTGAGGGTGTAATCTCCTTTATTTCCCCCTGTATGCTGCCTATGCTTCCTATATACGTATCATACTTCGCAGGAAATGCCGACAAAAAGCACCGCGTTTTTCTCCGCGCACTCTCTTTCGTAATCGGCTTTACCTTTGTTTTCAGTATGCTCGGTCTCT
>JAFYPS010000190.1 GCA_017547395.1 Clostridia bacterium | reverse complement strand
CTTCTGCGACTGGTACATCGAGCTTCTCAAGCCCCGTCTTTCGAGCGGCGATAAGGTCGCACAGAACGTTATAGCATACGTTCTTACCGAAACGCTCAAGATGCTCCATCCCTTTATGCCCTTCATCACCGAAGAGATTTACACCACTATGCCTCACGACTGCGAGAGCATCATGATTTCTGCTTTCCCGAAATTTGATGCAGCTCTTTGCTTTGAAAACGAAGAGGCAGAGATGGAAAAGATTATCGCTCTCATCAAGGCAATCCGTGCGCGCCGCACCGAGATGGGCGTTGCTCCATCCCGCAAGGCTAAGCTCTTTATCGTTACAAAGTTTGCAGACACTTTCGCAAATGCAACAGAGTTCTTTAAGAAGCTCGCAAGTGCCTCCGACGTTGAAAGCACAGACTCCTATGAAGACTCTACTGCAGTGCAGATTATCACCGACAGTGCGACTGCATACATTCCGCTTGCAGATATGATTGACTTTGAAGCAGAGCGCAAGCGTCTCACCGAAGAACTCAAGAAGAACGACGGTGAAATCAAGCGCCTTGAAGGCAAGCTTTCAAATGAAGGCTTTGTTGCAAAGGCTCCCGCGGCAGTTGTCGAAGGCGAGCGTGCAAAACTTGCAAAGTATCACGAAATCCGCAAAGGCCTTGAAGAAGCCCTTGCAAAGCTTGGATAAAACAAAAAATGCTTCCCTCGGGAAGCATTTTTTATTTTTATATCTTTCCTTCAATCGTGTCAACACCGCGCTTGAATACCGACCAGTCATCGGTAGAGCGGAGCGTTTCCATACGGAATGCGCAAGGCCACATAACAAGCCACTCGGACGGGTTGAAAGGAGGAAGCGTGGGACGTCCCCAACGGGTCTGGAACACCGCCTCGTCCTGCGAGCCTGCGGGGCGAACCTTTCCTCTGATGCAGAGGGTACCGTCGGAAATAAGCTGTGATGCCGCGCACCAAATTGCAGTGCCGCGTTCCTGCCACTGCTTCTTACCTGTAATCTCATAAAGCTTAAGGAATGCGCGCACGTCACGCAAGCAGTACTGGTCAACTGCATTATGTCCGGTAGAAACCGCAGTTATTCCGAGCGTGTCGTATCCGATCTTTGCAAGAGTGGTTTCTGCAGGATACTTTGCGGTATAGTGCATCATCCAGGTGCTTATGTACCATGCAACGTCCTCTGCGCAGGTCACGTACTTTTCATCCTTGGTCACGTCGTAAAGCGCAAGTGCCGCCTCAAGCAGAGGGCTTGAAGACTCCTTGTCAATGCAGTAGGTATCAAGTGCGCCCGCGGTGGTAAATCCGTTATCAGAAAGTTCCTTATAATAGCAATCAAACGCTTTTATCGCGCTATCGAGATACTTTCTGTCGCTTGTGCGCTTGTATGCTTCAAGAACTGCGGGAATAAGGAACGCGCCTATCGTACCGTTCTGCTGACGGACAGAGCCGTCCTTGTTCCAGCTCTTTGCAAACTCACCGCTCTCTGTCTGACGGGAAACAACGAAGTTAACCATTCCCATAGCATAGTCAATATATTCCGGACGGGGTGTACCGCACTTTTCCATAAGGTCTGCCGCAAGGAAGTACTGAACCGCTCCCTGACCGAGATTGCACGCATCAATCGGGATCTCTCTTGTCTGGTCAATCGGTGCGCCGTCAAATTTAATCTGCACAAGTCCCTCGATGCCCTCAAGTTTTGTGTACTTGGGCCATGCATCAAGGCACATTGCCGCCTTGTTATACGCGTCCTCATCGCCACTGCGGAGATACTCGTAAAGAAGTGTGTTGGAAGCAGAGGCACTCTGACCTACCCAACCGATTTCATACTTGATCTGGTCACGCTTAGCATAGAAACACGTAGAATTATACCACTGAAGTCCGCGGTTGAACGCCACGAATCCGTCCTTTTCCTTAGTCCAGAGGGATTTCATAAACGCGATGCTGTAACGCCACATATCCTCGGGCTGCATAGGCGCGGGGAGAGAGTGACCGTAATATCTCCAGGCAAAATCAAGCAGTGTTCTTACCTGATGACGCTCTATTTCAACGGGGAATGCTACGATAATGCCCTCGAAGGTATCGCGCGGCTCCATTGTGCCCATATACGCTTCCTTCCACTCGTGTCTGCCGAGCATCTTGGGGCCTGCCTGTTCAGGCCATACAAGAGCATGACGCTCCATACCGCTCTCTACCTTGTAAAGTGAGCATGAGGGGGTGTCGTCCTGAACTGCCATAAGTGCAACACCAAACGAATTCTCCATTTCGGTATACGTGCATGCAGGAATCATTACTCTGTGCCACTCATACGTCCAAGGAGTTCCCTCAAAGCTGTCACCAACGTACTCCTCACTGTCGCCCCAGCCGTTACCGTTATAGTTTACCGCAGGAACCATAGTGTACTTTGGCGCACTTGCAGTGTCAAACTCAAGGCGCATATTATCTGTGGGAGCATTCAGTTTTCTTGTCCACTTGAATGCACCGTCCTCAATCTTTTCAAAAGTATCAACGGCATCATCACAAGCGACAATTGTCAAAAGGACGGTATTGCCGTCGGTAAGCTCGTAAATGTTGCCATTTCTTACAAAAGCAAAGTTTTTCATAAACTCCCCCATAAAAATTTATTTACAACTCAATTTTACATTATTCAAATCCGCTTTTCAAGTTGCTTTAGGAATTCAATATACTAATCTTTTTCACTTTTCAAAAATTTCTTTGAATTGTTTGTTAAATTTTTGTGTTTTTACACTTTTCGCATTCATTATAATGTATAATATAATCAGAATGAAACTTTAAAGGAGCGTGGAAATGAATATACTCTTTTTTCTCCGCCCAAAGAGCGGAATTACATATCTTGTTAAAGGCAATTCGCTAAGACAAGGTCTTGAAAGAATGAAAAGCAGCGGATACACCGAAATCCCCGTGGTTGACAAGGAAGGTCTGTACGTCGGAACTGTAAATCAGGGCGACTTTCTCTGGAAGATACTTGACGAGGATTTTACAAACGTGCAAGCAACCGAATATATGCCAATAGACTCCATCATTTCAGACAGAATTTCTGCAGTGCAGATAAATACAACTATGGAAGACCTTATTGCAAAAGCGGCAGACCAGAATTTTGTTCCTGTTACCGATGACTTTGGCACGTTTGTAGGGATTGTCACAAGACGCGACATAATCAAATACTTTGCTGAAAAGAAATAAAACTTCTCGCCAAGGCGAGAAGTTTTTAATTATAAAAAGAACAGCATCTGTAAAAAACTGTGCGAGGCAAGGCGCACCGAAAAAAGCAAGGCGAAGGCGTAGTTAGCCTACGACGAGCCGCTTTTAAGGAGCAACGCTGAATCGCGCAGTTTTTTACGATGAAAAAGACCACAGACAAACGTCTGTGGTCTTTTTGTATCATAATCACGTTTCAAAGACGGACATGCGCCGACTTTGAAACTCCTTAAAGGGGTGGGCACGGTGAGTGCCGCGCGAGCGAACACCCCTCCCCACTTCAAAATGCTTGCATTTTGAAGTGATGCTTAACCTACGATACCGCTACGCTCAATCCCCTGTACACGGTACTTCTGGCAGAAGAGGTAAAGTATAACCAGAGGCAGAATTATCATAATACCGCAGGTATTATTGATTGCTGCATAGTAGAGGCTCTGACCTGCATATGTAGTTTCAAGTGACTTAGGAATATCAACAATGTCAGGCATAAGAGTAATCTTGTTAGTAGCGATGAACATATTGGTGTAGAAGTCATCGGTCCACTGCCAAGCAAATGAGAACAGGAAGATTGTAATCATCATAGGCACGGAGAGAGGAATGATGATCTGAAGGAAGGTACGGAGTGTGCCCGAACCGTCGATATAAGCACTTTCTTCAAGTTCGTCCGGTACGCCGCGGAAGAACTGGCGCATCATAAAGATGTAAAGACCGTTCTTAAAAGCAAGGCCGGTAGCCGAAAGGATTACCAGAGGCCAATATGTACCGGTAAGCTGAATGGGTTTGCCCAAAACAAGCTCGAAAAGTCCGCCGTATCCGATAGGATCAAGAAGTCCGAAGAGTTTGACAATATCAAAATAACGGAACTCCATAAACATCGAAAGGTAAACTGTACCGTGAGGAATTACCATGGTGAGAATAACCGCACCCATGATAAGAGAGTTACCCTTGAACTTAAACTTCGCAAGACCGTAACCTACAAGGCAGGATACGAACGTCTGCAGTACAGCAGAAATAAGCGAAAGTGAAAGTGTATTGAAGAATGCTGCAATATAGTCATTCTCAAGGAATACTGCCGAATACTGATCGAAAGTAGGATACTTAGGAATAAGCATTACGGTTACGTCGATGAAGTCCTCAGGACTCATAAACGATGCGGCAATCTTTGCAAAGAAAGGGTAAAGAACGATGTAAGAAACACCGAGAAGAATGATAAAGCGGAACAAATACCATACGATATTGGTATAGAAAGAAGCATTAAGGAACTTTGCCTTAAGTCTTTCCTTGAGAGGAGTACGGTCAAATTCAACGCGAATTTTATTTTTTGTTTCTCTTTTAACTGCAGGTTGTGAATTCATATTTTACTCCTCCTTTCTTAATCTCTTCTCTGATAGAATACGAACGCAGACATAATACCCGAAACTGCCGCAAGGATAAGGATAACTACAAGGAAGTACATCCATGCCATCGCGGAGCTGAGTACGTTACCGTCAGGCTGTGAGTAAACGCTGTCGATAAGTCTCATTACCGAGTTCGATTCGGAAGTGAATGCGTCGATGATGGTATAAACTGCGTTTACAAGAATCATCGGGCTTATCATCGGGAAGGTTATCTTCCAGAAAGTTTCCCATGCGGTCGCACCGTCCATACGGCAGGACTCGTAAATAGCAGGGGAAATAGACTGAAGACCTGCAAGGAAGATAAGAATCTGTACACCCGAACGGTTTACGATAGAAGAAATACTGTCAACCGCGTTTGCAACGTATTCAACAAGTCCTGTACCAACCTTCATATTAGAGAACAGTGCCTCAAGGTCGATAGCTGCGGAAAGCTGAGCCGCTGCACTCTGACCGGTACCGTCATCAATACCGCCGGAAGCAGAGTCCATAAAGCCCATAAGGTTGTAGCTTGAGCTGATAGACTCGATAAGACCGGTAGAAAGAATAACGGGAACGAAGAGGATTGCACGGAATGCCGCTCTGCCCGCGATCTTGTCGTTAAGCAAAACCGCGATAAACAGAGAGAAGATTACTATCGAAGGAACCTCAAGCACGAGCTGTCTGATGCCCGCAACAAGAGTCTTTACGTAGTTTGCATCCTCGAAAAGTGCCTTTTGGTAGTTATTCAAGCCGACAAAATCAAGTGTAAATCCACCTGTACGAACAGGATTGATTTCGTGGAAACTGAACTTGATAGAGTCGAAGATTATCGGAAGATAAATCAGTACAAATCCGATAAGGAACGGTGCTACAAAGAACCAT
>JAFYPS010000024.1 GCA_017547395.1 Clostridia bacterium | reverse complement strand
CATTCCTCTTGACATAATTATACAGTGAAATATATAATTAAAACAATCGGTGATTTTTACAAAATATAGGGGTATTTTTACTATGGCATACAAACTTAACCGTACTGTAAAAGATATAAATATCCACGTTTGTCCTACGCTTGTTTCAACGCCTCATACGCACAGTTTTCTCGAACTGTCATACGTGGAGCAAGGGGAAGCAATACATACCTTGAACGGCGAAAAAAGCGTTATATCAAAGGGTGATTATTTTATTATCGATTACGGTGCCGTTCACGGCTATAGCAGTACGGGCACCGAACCGCTTAAAATTATAAACTGTCTTTTTATGCCTGAATTTATCGACAGAACCTTGTATAAATGCAGAGATTTCAGCGACGTTGTAAACAACTATATGCTTCGGTATAATTATTCTGTAATAAATATTAACCCCGCGAACTATATTTTCAGAGATGCAGACGGCTCTATCGGAGAATTGCTCCATAAAATGCTTGACGAATACTCCGAAAAAGGCTCGGGCTATCACGAAATACTCAGGTGCAGACTCATTGAGATAATAATACTCACCATGCGCAAAAGCACTCCGCCAAAAAGAGTATATACCGACAAGCTGTGCGAGTACGTAATTGATTATGCTTCAAAGCATCTTACCGACAAGAACATACTCGGTAGCGTTGCAAAAGAGGTAAATTTCAGTACCTCATATCTTAGCCGCAAGTTCAGGGAAACAACCGGGAGTTCATTTTCCGAGCATCTTTGCGGTATGCGTATGGAGCAGTGCTGCCGTATGCTTGCAAATACCGATAAGAAAATTACCGAAATCGCATATCTTGCGGGTTATACAGATATGAAATTTTTCAATTCCGCATTCAAAAAGCGCCTTGGAATAACGCCAAGCGAGTTTAAAAAACTTCACAGATAATTGCTGTTGACAAGTGAAAGTGGATATGATATAATACATTTAACAATTAAGTTAAATGTTAAACGAGGGAGAAAAATGGGACTTCAGACTACCATGCGCGCACTCGCAGATTCTACACGCCGAGAGATTTTAGCCTTGCTGAAAAACGGTAAAATGTCTGCGGGTGAAATAGCGGAGCATTTTTCAATAACCGCCGCCGCAATTTCAAGACACCTTTCGGTGCTGAAAGAAGCGGATCTTATATTTGACACCCGCGACGGAAAATATATCTATTATGAACTTAACCTCACTGTGCTTGAGGAAATACTCGTTTTTATAAGCGAACTTAAAGGAGAAAAAGATGATTAAGAAAAATTTGAAAAAGATTGTTTTAACGTCTGTAATAACGCTTTTACCGATAATTGTAGGACTTATATTCTGGAACAGACTGCCTGAAAAGGTTCCCACACATTTTAACCTTGAGGGAGAGGTCGACGGCTGGAGTTCAAAAGCGTTTGCAGTGTTTGGCATCCCTGCGTTTATATTTGCAATGCATATCGCTTGCACGATAGCAGCGTCGTTTGACCCGAAATCCAAAAATATAGAGGGAAAGCCGCTCAACCTTGTTTTATGGATCTGCCCGATGGTATCGGCAGTTGTTGCAATAGTCACTTATCCTACCGCGCTCGGCTATAAAATCAACGTGACGTTTATAATGCTTTTGTACGTGTCAGTGCTGTTTATAACGGTCGGTAACTATCTTCCTAAATGCAGACCTAATTACACAATTGGAATCAAGGTTCCGTGGACACTTGACGATGAGGAAAACTGGAACAAGACTCACCGCTTTGCAGGCAAACTCTGGGTAATATGCGGAATTATCACGCTGGTTACCGCTTTTCTCAATATCCCTTGGATATTCTTCGCGCTTATCCCGGTAATTACTGTAGTGCCAATAGTGTATTCGTATATTCTTTATAAAAACAAAAAACAGCCTTAAGGCTGTTTTTTGTTTTTATACGTCATTCCTGAGCAGATTGTCAAAGGTTTCTCTTCGGATACCGACACGAACGTCGTCACCGTTTAAAATTATGAGAGCGGGGCGGCAAAGTCGGTTATAGTTTGACGCCATAGAGTAGTTGTAAGCGCCTGTGGTGAGAACGGCAACGATATCTCCGCGAACGGGTTTTGCGATTTTTACGTCCTCCTGAAGAATGTCGCCACTTTCACAGCAGCGTCCCGCAAGGGTACACAGAAAGTCTGCTTCACCGTCCGCACGTGAAGCATTGATTACGGTATATTTTGAACCGTATAACGTATAGCGCGGGTTGTCCGTCATACCGCCGTCAACGGATACGTAATTTTTGTATCCGGGAATGGTTTTCACACTGCCGACTTTATAAAGTGTTGTGCAGGCATCTGCAACAATACTTCTGCCCGGTTCGAGTACGATTCTCGGCTCTGCAATACCGATTGAAAGGCATTTTCCCTTGATGTATCCGCCAAGTGCCTTTAGATTTTCGTATATGTTAATTTCGGGGTCGCTTTCTACGTATCTAACGGCAAATCCGCCGCCGAGATTGACAATTTCGGTGTCGAAACCAAGGTTGACCTTCGCTTCTTTTGCAAAGGACAGCATAATGTCTGCAGCATCGAAAAACGGCTGGCAGTCGAATATCTGCGAGCCTATATGACAGTGGAATCCCTTTACGCTGATGTTTTCAAGCGAAAGAGCGGTTTTGAGAAGCTCTGTCGCCTGACCGTTTGCAATAGGTGTACCGAACTTTGAGTCGATTCCTCCGGTACTGATTTTTGCATGAGTGTGTGGGTCGATTCCGGGAGTAAGGCGAAGCAGAACGTTCGGTTTTTTGCCGAGTTCTGCCGCAACCGTATTCAGTGCAGCAAGCTCGTCATCGCTGTCTACGACGATATATCCGACGTTTGTTGTGATTGCAAAAGCAAGGTCTTCACTGGTTTTGTTGTTTCCGTGAAAAAAGACGTTTTCCGTAGGGAAGTATGATGCGTTAATTGTGAAAATTTCACCGGGAGAAACCGCATCGGCACAGAAGCCCTCGTCTTTTATTATATTGTAAAAGGAACGGAAGCAGAGTGCCTTTGACGCATATGCCACCATTGAACCTTCGGGGAAAAAACTTCTTACGGCTTCAATATACCTTCTGCAGTTTTCACGTACGCGCATCTCGTCAAGCACCATAAGTGCGGTTCCGAATTCTTCTGTGAGTGCAACCGTATCGTGGCCTGCAATAGCAAGATGTCCGTACTCGTTTACCGATATGTTAGAATAGAGCATTTTTTAATCCTTTCGGTCATTAACAAGGCTTTGCATTGTATAAAGGCCACGTTCCTTGCCAATAAGCCATTTTGAAGCGTTTATGGCACCGTCGGCAAATACACTGCGGCTCATAGCCGCGTGTGAAACGGTTATAATCTCGTGTTCGGTCGCAAGAATGACTTCATGCTCGCCGACTATACTGCCGGCGCGGATAGCGTGAATGCCTACTTCGTTCTTTTCGCGAACGCGTCTTCCGTTTCTGCCGAGCATAAGCGTGAGATTTTCGCGGACGCTCTTTATTGCCTGCGCAAGCATAAGCGCAGTACCGCTTGGGGAATCAAGCTTTGCCGAGTGATGCTTTTCAATGATTTCGATGTCTGCATCAGGGAAGAGAGCTGCGCTTTTTTTAGCAAGTTCTACCGTTAGCGCGATTCCCATTGACATATTAGCAGAGAAGAATACGGGAACCTCTTTTGAAAGCTCCTTTATACACTCAATTTCACTTTCTGTCTGACCTGTAGTGCAGATTACGGCGGGAATGCTGAATTTCTTTGCATATTCAGCAATATCGAAGATTGCAGAATGGTGGGAAAAATCAACTATAATATCTGCGCCGACGTTTTCTTTCGGCATTTTGTCAAAATGAGCCGTATCGGTGCTTTCGTATCCGACGTCGACAAATGCGCACACCGAAAGCGATTGGTGCTTTTCAATTTCGGCAGTAATTACGCGCCCCATTTTTCCAAGCGCGCCGCTGAGTAAAATTTTCATTATACGTTAATTCCTACGTCGCGCATAGCTTTGAGAAGCTTTTCACGGGTAGCATCCTCCATGGGAGTGAGTGGCAGGCGGAGATAATCCTCGCAAAAGCCCATTGCAGCCATTGCCGCCTTTACGGGAATCGGATTGACTTCACAGAAAAGTGCGTCAATGAGGTAGTGATATTTGTATTGAAGTTCTGCCGCACCTTTTACGTCGCCTGCAAAATAGCGGTTTGTGAGTTCAACGGTTTCTCTCGGTAAAAGGTTTGAAATTACCGAAATAACTCCGATGCCGCCGAGTGACATAAGGGGAACTATCTGATCGTCGTTTCCTGAATATAGATCAAGTTTGTCGTGAACAAGGGACATTGTTTCAACGATTTTAGAGATGTTACCGTTTGCTTCTTTGATTGCAACGATATTCGGGTGGTCAGCGAGCGCCTGATAGGTAGCAGGCTCGATATTCACGCCTGTACGGGTAGGAACGTTGTAAAGGATAACGGGAACAGTGCTTTCATCCGCGATAGCGGTGTACATTTTAATAAGTCCCTTCTGAGTTGCCTTGTTGTAATAAGGAGTAGTGACAAGAATTGCATTGGCTCCCGCTTCGCAAGCGTGTTTTGTAAGCTCAAGTGCGTATGCAGTGTCGTTTGAGCCTGTTCCTGCAATTATCGGAACGCGGCCGTTTGCGCGTTTAACAGCAAATGAAATTGCTGCTCTGTGCTCATCGTCGGTGAGAGTGGAGGCTTCACCCGTGGTGCCGCATACTACAAGGGCGTTGATACCTTCTTCAATCTGCCAGTCTATAAGTTTGCCGAATGCTTCAAAATCTATTCCGTTTTCGGTGAGAGGAGTTATAAGCGCGGTTGCAACTCCTTTAAATACAGTGTTTTTCATAAAAGTCTCCTGTACAAAAATATATATAGAATTTTAATATATAATTGTATATTTGTCAACAAGTGCATAAAAAATATCCGCCGTATCAGTCGGATATTTTTAAAATCATTTGTCTAAAAATGCGGTGTGAACCTTTTCTTTTGTTGCGTTATCGTAAATTGTCATCATGCGGTAAGCACCGGCCCAGCCGCAAAGGCAATCATTGTAATGACCGCGATCCTCGCAGGTCGGACGGTACTTTGTCCAGCGACAGTGGAAGAAGCCTTCGTTCTGACCGCCAAGGGGACGCACCTGACCGTGTGTTTTCTGACCTTCATAAGAGGTGATACCCTGAATTGCATTTGCCCACATTATCTGCGCACGCTTTGCCCAACGCTCGTCACCTGTGTACTTTGCAAGCATAAGGAATCCGGGAACGGCAGCGGAACCCCAGGAGTCTATTGCGTGGTGCTCAACGGAGATAGCAGTGCCGCCTTTGGTATGATATCCGAACTGTGTGAACTCGCTTTCAGCGGGATACAGACAGTCATAATGGAATCCCCAGGAGAAGAAGAAATAAGCGGCTTTCTTTGCGCGTTCAAGATCCTTTTCGTCTGTTGGTGTTT
>JAFYPS010000023.1 GCA_017547395.1 Clostridia bacterium | reverse complement strand
AGGACCATCAGCAATAACCTGACCCTTAATAACGTTTTCGCCAATATCAACAATGGGTTTCTGATTTATACAAGTGCCCTGATTGGAGCGCTTGAACTTAATAAGATGGTAAGCCTCTTTGGTTCCGTCCTCAAGACGAACAACAATTTCATCAGCGGTCACGCGCTCAACGACACCGTCATTCTTCGCGAGAACGCAAACGCCGGAGTCAACAGCAGCCTTGTATTCCATACCCGTACCAACGACAGGAGAATTGGAAACCATAAGCGGAACCGCCTGCTTCTGCATGTTAGATCCCATAAGTGCACGGGTGTTGTCATCGTTTTCAAGGAAAGGAATCATTGCAGTCGCAACAGATACAAGCATCTTGGGAGCTACATCAATATAGTCAATTTCCGAAGCATCTACTTCAAGGATTTCAGACTTGTCGCGCGCAATAATACGGCTCTTAACGAATCTGCCTTCGCTATCAAGAGGCTCATTAGCCTGTGCGATTACATAATTGTCTTCAATGTCTGCAGTCATATACTCGACAATGTCGGTAACCTTACCGGTCTTCTTATCAACCTTGCGATATGGAGCCTCGATAAAGCCATAATCCGAAATGCGAGCATAAGTTGCAAGATAGGAAATAAGACCGATGTTAGGACCTTCAGGTGTTTCGATAGGACACATTCTACCGTAGTGAGTATAGTGTACGTCACGCACTTCAAAGGAAGCACGGTCTCTGGAAAGACCGCCGGGACCAAGCGCGGAAAGACGGCGCTTGTGTGTAAGTTCTGCAAGCGGGTTGTTTTGGTCCATAAACTGAGAAAGAGGCGAAGAACCAAAGAACTCGCGGATTGCAGTGACAACAGGTCTTATGTTGATAAGGTTCTGAGGATGAAGTTCAGTGGTGTCCTGAATAGTCATTCTCTCCTTAACGATCTTGTCCATACGGGAGAAGCCGATACGAAGCTGGTTCTGAAGAAGTTCGCCAACGCAGCGCATACGGCGGTTGCCGAGATGGTCAATATCATCAGTGGAACCGATGCCGTGAGAAAGGTTTATTAAATAATTAATGGAAGCGAAAATGTCGTCCTTAGTAACGTGCTTAGGGCAAAGCTCGTGAATACGCTTCTTAGCCTCTGCCTTAACTGCATCAACATCTCCGCCGCACTGTTCCATAATCTCACGAAGAACTGCAACGCGAACCTTTTCGTTGATACCACAGTCCTTAAGATCGAAACCAAGCATATTCTCAGGCTCGGTAGTGTTGTTAGAGAAAACCTTTGCAGTGGTACCGTTAAGATCAAGTACAACTTCGTTTACGCAGTTCTTTTCGATTTCCTTTGCAAGTTCGCGGGTAATGAGAGTGCCTGCATCGCAAACAACTTCACCTGTAAAAGGATTTACAGCCGGCATAGCAAGAGTGTGGCCTGCAATTCTGCTAGCTATGTCAAGTTTCTTGTCATACTTGTAACGGCCAACGGGCGCGAGGTCATAACGCTTAGGATCAAAGAAAAGATTATTAATGAGAGTCTGCGCGCTTTCAACAAGCGGAGGCTCTCCCGGACGAAGTTTTTTATAAATCTCTTTAAGAGCCTCATCGCCGAGAGTGGAGTTGTTCTCAGCGGCAAGTGCTGCAGACTCGTCCTTTTCAAAAGTGGAGGTTATCATTACCTCTTCGCCGAACATAGAAAGAATGTCAGCGTCAGACTCGATACCGAGCGCGCGGATAAGTACGGTAATCGGTATCTTTCTTGTCTTGTCTATTTTTACAAAGAAAGCGTCATTCGCATCGGTTTCATACTCAAGCCATGCACCGCGATAAGGAATAACGGTAGCAGTATACATATGCTTACCGGTCTTATCAATAGACTCACCGTAGTATATACCGGGGGAACGAACGATCTGAGAAACAATAACTCTCTCAGCTCCGTTGATGACGAACGTTCCGTTCTCGGTCATCATCGGGAAGTCGCCCATGTAGATTTCAGACTCTTTAACCTCACCGGTCTCCCTGTTGGTAAGTCTTACGCGAACTTTAAGAGGTGCCGCGTAGTTCACATCACGCTCTTTGCATTCCTCAATTGGATACTGTGTTTTTGAATCAATAGAATAGTCTACAAATTCAATAACAAGATTGCCTGAAAAGTCTACAATAGGAGAAACATCATCAAGCACATCACGCAGTCCCTCGTTCAGGAACCATTCGAACGATTTTTTCTGCACCTCAAGAAGGTTAGGCATCTCAACTGCCTCACCAACTCGCGAAAAGCTCATTCGCACATTCTTACCAAGCTTCTGGGGTGTCAGCATAGTATAGAATCACTCCATTCATTTAATTTCTCGCCGTCTGCCAAGCGGCGCGGATAATGCCACGCGAAAAAGCGAAAAAGCATACAAGCACTATCGATTATGCTATGCATAGTTCGTTTTTTCGACAATAATACACCACATTAAATATACTAAAATGCATAATTAAAGCGATTATAATGCAGTTTAATATTTTAGCATCGAAATTCCAAAATGTCAAGAGGATTTTTATAATTTTTTTCCGATTTCTCAAAAAAATTCAATATTATGCTTTATTTTCACATAAAAAGGCTTTTTTTAGAAAAATAAGGACAAAAATCAAAAAAGGTATTGATTTTTCAGAAATCTTATGGTAATATACCTAATTGTAAATGAGTGACTTGGCTGTGTGCACCCTCTCAGGCACCGGCTGGTGTTCATATTTTCAAATTATTTAAATTTTTGAAGGAGGTGCACCTCATGCCGAACATTAAGTCCGCGAAGAAGCGCGTTAAAGTTATCGAAGCTAAGACCCTTCAGAACCAGATTTTCAAGACCCAGCTCCGTACTATCGTAAAGAAGTACAATGTAGCTCTTGAGGCTGGTGATAAGGCAGCAGCTACCGAAGCTTACAAGGCAGCTGTTAAGAAGATCGACCAGGCTGCAGCACGTGGTATCATCCACAAGAACGCTGCTGCACACAAGAAGAGCCAGTTTACTATTAAGCTTAACAATCTCGGCTAAGACCGAAAAAGCAGACCGCTTAACCCACGGTCTGCTTTTTGTTTTTAAAACGAAGCGACGGTTTATCACCGTCGCTTCGTTTTTTTATTTTACAGCCGCT
>JAFYPS010000189.1 GCA_017547395.1 Clostridia bacterium | reverse complement strand
TTTTAAAAAACTATTGACAATTATATCACGCCGCGATATAATTGCACTGTAATCATTATAAAGCCTTTATCTCGCGATGTCAATACGGTTAGGAGAATTCCTTTTGAAAAAGTTTATCAGCCAGAGCGATATGAGGATCGCGAATATACTTGAGGTCCTCTCGCTTATAAGAAAAGAAAAGTCTATAACGCGAAAAGATATACAGAATCGCACAGGGCTCAGCTGGGGCGGTGTAAGCCAGATAGTATCGCGCCTTATGGAGCTTTCATACGTAATTGAAAAAAAGGTGCAGGACAATGCATCGAGCGGCAGAACTCCGAGCTCTCTTGAGATAAACGCTTATGATAACTACATCATCGGTATTGACATCAATATGTCGGGACTTTATGCAGTTGTAGTAAATCTCAGAAACGAGATTGTATACGACAAGCAGCTCACCGCGGACGTAAATGATAAGGATGCTTTTCTCGGCTCGGTATATACTCTGCTTGACTTTGTTACAAAGAAGTATGAAAAGCATAACGTTATAGCAATCGGCGTTGCAATGCAGGGTACGGTAAATTCAAACGACGGTGTTTCCGTAAGCCTTGAGGTTGACGGGTGGGAGAACGTGCCGCTTTGTGACATTCTTACTGCGCGTTACAATATCCCTGCGTACATTGCGCACGACCCCGACTGTATACTGTCTGCCGCCACAAGAGAAAACAAAGCCGATGCAATGCTTGTCCGTATTGACAGCGGTATCGGAATGGCGGTTATCAAGGACGAGAACCTGATAGTCGGAACGGGTATGCACGAAATCGGCAAGAGCCTTATATGCTTCGGCGAAGAAGTAAAGAGTCTTGTTCAGCTGATGCAGGATGGTGAGGGTACAGATGCACTCGGCCTTGCAGTTGCAAATTCGCTTATAATGTATAATGTAAACAAGCTTTTCGTCTGCGGAAGCGCTTCAAAGGACGAGGTCTTTGTTGAAAAACTAGAATCGGCAATTAAAAGATATATCGGGGATGAAATCTCATTCCATATATACGATGCGAAAAGAGCCGCATTCGGCGCGGCGATATTCGCCATAGAAGATTATCTTCGTTATATAAAATGAAAATGGGTTTAACGATCCATTTTCGTTTGCAATAAAATATCACGCTGTGATAAAAAAGGTGGAAATTTATGAAATCAGTTGTAATTGAAAAGCCGGGAGTAATGGTTCTTAAGGACACGCCAATTCCCGAAATACCGAGCGGATTTGTCCGCGTAAAAGTAATGGCGGCGGCGGTCTGCGCTACTGACCTTGAGGTGATTGACGGAAACATTCCTGCAAACTATCCGCTGATTCCCGGTCACGAGTGGAGCGGTGTTGTTGAAGCGGTTGGCGAAGGCGTTTCTGAAAGCTGGATAGGCAAGCGCGTTGTGGGAAGCAACGACGTTGTATGTCTCAAATGCGAGGCTTGCCGCAAGGGCGAATGGAGATACTGCAAGAGCTTTGAGGAGATTGGCTTTAAGCGTAACGGCGCATATGCCGAGTATGTAGTAGTGCCTGCATACGGTCTTTGCCATCTCCCCGATAATGTGAGTTTTGCACATGCATCACTTTGCGAGCCGCTTGGCGTTGCACTCGGAACTATGAAAAAGTCACGTGCAAAGCTTGGTGATACCTGTATGATAATGGGTGCCGGCTCTATCGGTCTTTGCACGCTTGCAGTAGCAAAGGCAATGGGACTTTCCAAAATAGTTGTGTGCGCTACTACACGCGGCCGTCTTGACCTTGCGGAAAAGATGGGGGCATATGCAACTATCGCAACCAAAGAACAGGACCTTATGGAAGAGATGAAAAAGCTTCATCCCGAGGGAACCGACGTTATCATTGATGCAACGGGTATAGAGGAATGCATCCAGAACTGCCTTAAGCTTGCTAAAAAAGGCGGCACAGTGGTGCTTGCCGGATATGGCAGAGGCAAGATAATGAACATACGTATTGATGATATTCACATCAACAATCTGCATCTTGTGGGTGCCGGCAACAACTGGAATATGCATCAGAAGGCGGTAGACCTTATGGCAAGCGGAATTGTAAATCTCGAGGATTTCATTACCGAGGAGCTTCCTCTTGAAGAATTTGAGAGGGCAATCGACCTTGCAAGAAAGCGTCCCACCGGCTTTGTCAAGGCGGTGTTTAAACTGTGATAGCGGGAATTGACCTTGGAACTTCATCGGTCAAGGTGCTTCTCACCGAGAACGGAAAGACCGTTTTTAAGGTTAAAAAATCATATGCAAACGATTCTGTAAAAGCGTGGATAAGTGCGGTAACGGATGCGCTTTGTGAGTGCGGCGGATACTTGATAGACGCAATTTCGCTTTCAAGTCAGGTCGGAACGTACGTGATAAACGGTGAATACGTTATTTCCTGGCGTGATGCGGTCGGAAAAGACGAGCTTGCAAAGATAAAAGCGCACTTTTCGCAAGACGAGTTTATCTCGGAGATTTCAATGCCGCATCCCGATATAGTTTCATATCCGATACCAAGACTTCTTTACATAAAGGAGCATTACGGTATAAAAAAGGTTTGTCAGCCTAAGGAAACGATAGTCGAGTTTCTGACGGGTGAGTTTGTCAGCGATAAGTATTCCTGGCGCGGACTTGCAAATCTTGAAAGCGGAGATTATTCTCAGAAAATGCTTGACTTTATAGGAGTAAACCGCAACGTCCTCCCGAAACTTAAAAGCCCGTTTGACATAGCGGGCAGAGTCAGCGAAGATGCGGAAAAAGCAACGGGAATAAAGGCGGGTACGCCTGTGATTGTCGGCTGCAACGACTACTTTGCAGGGCTTGTCGGAATGGGTATTGTCAAGAGCGAAATGGCGTTTGACATTACGGGTACAAGTGCGCATATCGGCTACACCTCGGACACGCTTGACAGGGACACCGGTATGGTAAGCGGACCGTATTTTGTCGGCAACGTGCATTACGGTGTGACTGCCTCGTGCGGCGCGGCACTCGACTTTGGCATTCAGAATTTCGGCTTTGATAATATTGATATTCAAAGCAGTCTTGATAAAGGCGCACCGATATTTTTGCCGTATCTTTCGGGTGAGCGCGCACCGATATGGGACTCTTTCGCCCGCGGAATGTTTTTTGGAATTTCGGGCGATACGAAAAAAGAGGACCTTGCGTACAGCGTACTTGAGGGGGTGGCATTCAGTGAATACCACGTCTATGAAACGCTTGGCATCAAGGATAAACCGAGAGCAATTGTCACGGCAGGCGGAGCCGCTAAAGATAAAAAGTTCAATATGCTGAAAGCCTCTCTTTACGGTGTGCCGGTAGTAACGCTTGAGGAAAAGGATACCTCTGCATACGGCGCGTGTATGATTGCGGCAGTTGCAACAGGGATATATCCTGATATAATCGGCGCTTCAAACGATATGTGCCGTATAGAAAGCGTTAGCGAACCTGCTTTGCTCCCAAAGCTTCGCGAGCGCTATGAGCTTTATAAAAAGCTTTACGAAACCAATAAAGAAAACTTTATAGAATTCAGTGAATTAAGGAAGGAAAGAGAAAAATGAGTTGTGTAATTTTTGGAGCAGGCAAAATTGCCCGCGGCTTTATAGGACATCTTTTGTATCTCAGTGGAATCGAGTTTACTTTTGTTGAAAAGTTTGACGGTCTTACCGACCTTATGAACGAGCGCGGTCAGTACACCGTCAATATCCTCGGCAACGAGGCAGAGAACTGCGTTGTAAAGGGTGCAAAGGCGCTCAAGTTCTCCGACAAGGAAAAAATTGCAGAGGCTATTGCCGATGCCGATGCGATATTCAACGCTGTAGGCGGAAAGAATCTCGGCGAGATAGTTCCTTATCTCACTGCCGGAATCGAGCTCAAGGCAAAGCGCGGCGGCAACCTCAATATCGTTACCTGCGAAAACTGGAAAAAGCCTGCAGATATCCTTAAAGACGGCATTTCCGAGATTATTTCGGATGATGCAAGAGAGTATTTTGAAAACAACGTCGGCATTACCGAGGCTGTTATTATGCGCTCTGCTATCGAGTCCTCAAAGGAGCTTCTCGAAAAGGACCCGCTTATCGTAAACGTTCAGAATTTCTGGGAGCTTCCCGTAGATGCATCGCGCCTTAAGGGCAGTCTTCCCGAAATAAAGGGACTTAAGCTTGTTCCCGAGTTCACAGGCTTCCTTGAAAGAAAATTCTATACATACAATGCTGCAAACGGCACTACCTCTTATCTCGGCGCACTCTTCGGATATGAAAAAATTGCCGATGCCGCACACGATGAAAAAATTCTTAAGATTCTTGACGGTGTATATCAGGAAACCGCGAGAGCGCTTTCGCTCAAGCATAATTTCCCGCTTGACGAGCAGCTTGCATTTACCCTTACTTCAAAGGCAAAGCTTCAGGACTACACTATCGTTGACTTTATTGAGAGAAATGCGCGTGACCCCTTGCGTAAGCTCGGTCCCGACGACCGTCTTGTAGGCTCTGCAAGACTTGTTGACTCCTACGGTATTAAGCCCGAAAATCTCTGTACCGCTATTGCCGCCGCTATCTATTATGAGAGCGAGGGCGACGAGTTTGCCGAGGAGCTTTGCAGAATGAGAAAAGAAAATGGCGTTGATTACGTTCTTGAAAACGTCTGCAAGCTTGACGTAAACGGAACTATTGCAACACTTGTAAAAGAGAAGATAGAAATGCTTAAGAAAGAAGGCTATATCAATGAGTAAAATAGCGGTTGTAGGCGCGGGTAAAACCGGCCGCGGCTTTATCGGCAGACTTCTTGCCGAGGATAATGCCGAGATAGTTTTTATTGACAAGGACAAGGTGCTTGTTGACGAGCTTAATGCAAAGGGCGAGTTTACAGTACGCTTTTTCGGCAACGTGCGCGAGCCGTTCACGGTTAAAAACTTCAAGGCGTACACCTGGGAAAACGCTGATATTGACGGCTGTGAGCTTATACTTGTGTCTGTCGGCGGACAGAATCTCCCGGATGTTGGCGCATCGCTTGCAGGACTTTTAAAGGACAACGTTCATTATACGATAATCACCTGCGAAAACTCTTCAAAACCGTCTGCGGTTCTTTCTGCGGCAATTGGAAATATGGATATTTCGGTAAGTGAAGCAACGGTTTTCTGCACCACTACCGACTCCGGTCTTGACATTGACTCGGAGAACTACCCCTATCTTCAGTGCAATGCCGACCTTCTCGGCGGCTACGACGTGAAGATACGCGGCATCCGTCCGATAGAGAACTTCGGAAACTTTCTCACCCGCAAGCTTTATACTTATAATGCCGCAAGCTGTGTTATCGCGTATCTCGGCTACGTAAAGGGCTACACGGATTATGCAAAGGCGGCAAACGACGAGGAGATTCTCCGTCAGCTTGACAAGAACTACGAGGTTACAAACAAGGTGCTTTGCAAGGAATTTGGCTATGACGAGGCCGATCAGGCAGAGTTTGCTGCGCTTTCAAAGGAAAAGTTCTGCAGCAAGACGATAGTTGACACCGTTGCAAGAAATGCACGCGATCCGGAAAGAAAGCTTGCAAAGGGCGAAAGAATAATGGGACCTATGTGCCTTATTTATGAAAACGGCATTATGCCCGAGGTGCTTATTAAGACTGCGGCTGCCGCACTGCTTTATGATAACGAAAAGGACGTAAAGTGGCGCGAGATAAAGGCTTCAAAGTCAAACGGCGAAATACTCACAGATGTCTGTGGACTTGAAAAGGACGGCGTTCTTTATAACGCAATTCTTGATGAAGTAGAAAAAATCAAATAAACAAAAACCCCTCGGTTCCTGTTTGAAACCGAGGGGTTTGTTTTACCATTCTTTTATAAATTCGTCGATTATCCTGTGCGAGCGTTCTGCAGCCATTGCAACAAACTTGGGATATTCCATTTGCGCGTCGCCGCTTGCGCTATCCGAGATTGCGCGCAGTACCGCAAATGGAACGCCGTTTATAAATGCAACGTGTGCCACCGCTGCGCCCTCCATTTCGCACGCGATAGCGTCAAAACGGTCGCGTACGGCAAGTTTCTTTTCGGTGTCCGACATAAATTGGTCACCCGAAGCGATGGTGCCGACTACGCTGTTTGCGCCTATTGCGGCGCAGACCTTTTCAAAGGTTTTAACTGCTTTTTCATCGGCGTCAAAGTAGATTTTGTTTATGCCCGAGATAAGTCCGACAGGGTCGCCGAGTGCGCTTGTGTCCATATCGTGCTGGACAAGGCTCTTTGCGACTGCAATATCTCCGATAGAAAGCTTGTCGGTGAGTGTTCCCGCAACACCGCTGTTGATTATAAGCGAGGGGGAATAGCGGATAATCATTGCCTCCGTGCAGATAGCGGCAAACACCTTGCCAATGCCGCATACCGCGAGAACGATTTCCTTGCCGTAAAGCGTTCCGTGTGTAAATTCAATTCCGCTTACGGTTTCTTTTTTTACGTCAGAGAGAGAAGCGCATATAGCCTCCGCCTCTATTTTCATAGCACAAATTATTCCTATCATATTTAACTCCTTAATTGATGAATTGAGCGTTCCAGAGTTCCGAGTAGAATCCGCCTTTTTCAAGCAGTTCATCGTGAGAGCCCTGTTCGATGATGTTTCCGTCCTTCATAACAAGGATAACGTCAGCCTCGCGAATGGTGGAAAGGCGGTGTGCAACGATAAAGCTTGTTCTGCCTTTCATAAGTGTTGCAAACGCGTTCTGAATGCGCATTTCTGTACGTGTATCTATAGAGGAGGTTGCCTCGTCGAGTATAAGCATAGGAGGCAGACAGAGCATAATACGCGTTATGCAGAGAAGCTGTTTTTGTCCTGCGCTGAGTGCGCCGCCGTCCTCACCGATATACGTGTCATATCCGTTTGGCAGAGCCTTGATAAACGAGTGCGCGTGTGATGCCTTGGCAGCGGCTATTACCTCTTCATCGGTGGCATCGGGCTTGCCCATTGCGATATTTTCGCGTATAGTGCCTTCGCAAAGCCACGTGTCCTGAAGTACCATACCAAAGTTTTTGCGCAAGGTTGAACGTTTTAAATCTCTTGTTCCGATACCGTCAATTTCGATTGTACCGCTTGTGGGATTGTAAAAACGCATCAGCAGATTGATAAGCGTGGTCTTGCCGCAGCCTGTCGGGCCGACAATGGCAATGCGCTGACCGTGCTTTGCCGAAAAGTTGAAGTTTTCGATAAGCTTCTTTTCTGGGACGTATGAGAAATAAACGTTTTTAAAATCGATATTGCCGTTTACCGTTTCGGGATCTGCGGCATTTTCTTTGTCGGGCTCGATTTCTTTTGCATCGAGAAGCTCAAATATTCTTCCTGCACAGGTGAGCGCGTTCTGAAGCTCGGTTATAACGCCCGAAATCTCGTTGAACGGCTTTGTGTACTGGTTTGCATAGCGGAGAAAGACTGCGAGATTTCCGACAGTCATTCCCGCACCGCCGATGCAGAAAAATCCGCCGAGAAGTGCAACGCCAAGGTAAACAAAATTGTTTACAACTCTTGTTGAGGGGTTGGTCAGCGAGGAATAGAAGGTTGCTTTAAGCGAGCATTTTTCAAGACGCTCGTTTATCTCGTTGAATTTTTCAATATTCTCGTCGCCGTGGGAGAATGCAATAGAAACCTTCTGTTCGCTGATAGTTTCGTTTACAAAGCCTGTCTGCTCCGCCTTGGTTTTGCTCTGGAGCAAAAAGAAATCGTGTGTATGCTCTGCAATAAACTTTGCAACGAAGAGAGAAAGCGGAGTAAGTACAACTACAAAAATTGCAATTCTCCAGTCGAGCAGTATCATAAAGATAATTGTGCCGAGAATCGTTGCAATACCCGTAAAGAACTGTGTAAAGCCCATAAGCAAACCGTCGGAAAACTGGTCTACGTCGGAGATTACGCGGTTTACAATGTCACCCGCCTTATGCGAATCTATATAGGAGAGCGGGAGCTTTTGCAGTTTGCGGATAGCATCGCTTCTGATATCGCGCACAACCGTGTAAGTAATTGAGTTGTTGAGGATACTCATTATCCACTGCAGAACTGCGGTAAGAATCACGATTATTCCGCTTTTGATGAGTATTGGCTTTATCAGGTCAAAGCGAACGTTGCCCTCAATGCAAAGGTCGATAGCTTCACCGATAAGGATGGGCAGGTAAAGCGTCATCGCCACTATGGCAAGAGCGAGGAAAAGTGTAGCTACAAGCTTTGGCATACTGCGTTTACAGTAGGAGAAAACGCGTTCTAACGTATTTTTCATTTTGCGTTACCTCCTTTGAACTGAGAGTCGTAAATTTCGCGGTAGACCTCGCAAGTCTCAAGCAGATCTTCGTGCTTGCCTATGCCGACAGCCTCGCCGTCGTCGAGCACAATTATTTTGTCGGCGTGCATTACGGATGCCGCTCGTTGCGATACAATGAACGTAGTAGGAGGATTTTTCATGCCTCGTATTGCCATACGAAGACGCGCGTCGGTCGCATAGTCAAGTGCGCTTGCGCTATCGTCAAGGATAAGAATTTCAGGGTTTCTTACAAGCGCTCGTGCAATGGTAAGTCTTTGGCGCTGACCGCCCGAAAAGTTCTTTCCGCCCTCGGAAACCTCGCCGTCAAGCGAACCTTTGGCGTTTATGATATCTTCACCCTGTGCGGTTTTTATTGCCTCGATTATTTCTTCGTCGGTGGCATTGTTTTTGCCCCAACGCATATTGTCGCGGATTGTACCGCTGAAAAGTACCGCGCGCTGCGGAACTATGCCGCACATTTCTTTAAGACTTTCGCCTTTGTACGAGCGCACGTCCTTGCCGTCTACTCTTACCTCGCCTCCCGTCGCATCGTAGAAACGCGGAATAAGCGACACAAGCGAGCTTTTTCCGCTGCCCGTACCGCCGATTATGCCGACGGTTTCGCCGCGCTCGGCGGAGAACGAAAGGTTTTTGAGGACGTTTCCTCCCTTTCCGTAAGCAAATGAAACGTTGTCAAATACAATAAACGGCTCGTCCTTGGTTTCACTCTGCACGTACACGGTTTCGCTGCCTTCTTTAAAGAAATCGTCGATTCTTGCTGCAGAAGCAGTAGCCTTTGTAATTGTGACAATAAAGTTTGCAAATTTGATAAGCTCAATAAGAATCTGCGACATATAGTCATAGAGTGCGAGAAGCGCGCCCTGAGTGAGCAGTCCGGCTTCCATACGGATAGCACCCGTTGAGATAAGAATAATGATCGCAAAGTTGATTATGAGATAGGTAAGCGGATTTAAAAGAACGGAGATCTTGGAAGAAAATTTTTGCAAAGTAAAAAGAGAATTGTTTTCTTCGTCAAAGTCACGTACCTGCTCGTCCTCTGCGCAAAAGGCGCGGATAACGCGCGTACCCGTCAGGCTCTGGGGGTTAGAGCGAAGAACCCTTTCAAGATTCTTTTGCACCTTTTTGAAAAGGGGAAGGGTAATAAGTATAATTGCAAAAACCGCCGCAAGCAAAAGCGGAACTGCAATCGCAAAGATTATTGCGCAGTAAACGTCAATGGTAAAGGCAAAAATAACCGCGCCGAATACAACGATAGGCGAGCGCATAAGCAGGCGCAGCGTCATATTTACGCCCGTTTGCACCTGATTTACGTCTCCCGTCATTCTCGTGAGAATGTTGGAAATACCTATATGGTCAAGGTCTCCGTGGCGAAAGCCCTGAATTTTCACATACATATCGCGGCGGAGATCTTTTGCAACGCCGACCGCGGCTTTTGCCGAAAAGAACTGAGCCGCAAGTGCCGCACCGTATCCGAGTGCGCAGAAAAGCACAAGTATAAGGCACATTTTTATAATGTAGGCTTTGTCACCGCTTGCAACGCCGACGTCAACGAGATTTTTGATAACCAAAGGCACAAGCAGTTCAAACGTTGCCTCAACCATTTTGAGCAGCGGCGCTAAAACCGCAACGCCTTTGTATTTTGAAAGGTAGCTGAATATTCGTTTCAAAGCATTCACTCCATATGAAATAATTTACAAATATATATTATATCATATACGCCTTGCAAAAGCAAAAGTTTTTTTAATCGGTTCTTACTTGTATTTATTTAGCGCAAATGATAGAATGTAGTTGATAAATTCAAGGAGGAAGTAGCTTTGAAAAAGACGTTTAAACTATTAGCTTTATTTATTATACTTTCCTCTGTACTTTGCGCGCTTTTTATTGATGCAAGCGCAGAGGATACCACAACTTATTACGTAAGCTATCAGAGCGGCTATGACCGCAATGACGGCAAAACTGCTGATACCGCGCTGAAAACCATAGAGCGCGCGTATAATAATGCACTGCGGGACAAGGCTGCAAGGGCGGTTATAGTTATCACTGACGAGTATAAGCAGCATGAAAACTTTAAAGAGCTGTCGCATAGCGAAATGCCGGTTGTCATTACATCTTATGACGGTGTGACAGACTATCGTAAGAGCGGAGCGAAGATTGTTTACGGAAATACCAAACGTTTTTATCTTGAAGGCGATACTACGTTTGAGAACATAACGTTTGACTACGAGGTTTCGATAAACTTTGTTGCGCAGTTTAATCGTATTACGTTTGGCGATGGCGTAAAATTCAATCAGTCAGGTGAATGTATCGGCATATACGTTGTCGGCGGCTGGCAGAATCCGCCTGACAGCGCGGTTACCGATCTTGACTCGCACATCACTATAAAAAGCGGTGAATTTGCAGTCGTTTGCGGTGGCTCACGTCAGAAAGCCGTAGGAGGAAAAGGCGCGGCATATAGCGGCACTCATTATATAGATATAAAAGGCGGACATATCGGCGAACTGTTCGGCGGCACTCTTGAGGAGCATACTGCAAATAACCTTGTTCTCAATGTTTCCGGAGGCGAAATTGACATATTTCATGCAGGCGGAGGAGATGACGGTGACCGGTGTCTAAACGGCAAGGCAGATATCTCCCTAAACGGCGGAAAGATAGGTAATTTTATTTGCGACAATGCGGTAGGAGGTGCTACGGTAAAACTTATCGGTACCGGCATCGGTAAAATGTCTGCAGGCTATACGTCGAGAGATGTGCAGAGAATGTGCGACAAGAACGGCTCTGAAAATGTGCTTCAGTATGACCTTGTTTCTTACAGCAAAGAGCAGATTGCTTCATTTGAAGGTTTTGACCGTATAGAGGGCATAACCGACGTATATGTAAAATCCGGAGCAAGGGGTAGCGGTATGAGCGAGAGTGATCCGACTTCGCTTGAAAAAGCATTTGACCTTATTTCTGACATCGGCGGAACTATAAAGATTATAGGAAAGGTATCCCTTTCAAACTTCAGGGAGCCTGAACACTCTGCGGCTATAACTGTTCAGGGAACTTCACGTGACTCTGCGATAGCGGTCAGCGGCAAGTATACGCTAACAGGCGAAACTGTATTTGAAAATATAAGTATAAGCGGAAATTTTAACGCTGAAAACGGGCTGTTTACCGCGGGGAGAGGTGTTGTTTCGGACAGCGTAAACATTATCGGCAACGCAGTTCTCAGGAGCGGAAACTACAACAGCATCGAAAATGCGAAAAATATAATCATTAAGGGAGCGAGTGTCGGAGAGCTTGTCGGCAGTGAAAGTTGTCGGGTTGTTTTGCGCAGCGGAAAAATTGAAACCGTTGAAAACCCGAGCGGCGCAAAGCTTTTTGAGCTTTCGGTATTTCGCGGCAGTATCGGCAAGGCTACCTTCCGTATGGCGGATAAACTTGTTTACCGTCACTTTGGCGGCTCTGTTTCACAGGTTGCTGTAGAGGGTGATGGCATTATCGGCACATACGTCGGAGATGAAAACACTCTCGGTGAACACTTAGAACCCTCGGCAGAAAAGGTATTCTTTGTCTCAAATGACGGAGATGGAATGGGCACAAGTCCTCTCGATGCCGCGGGCTCAATAGAAGCGGCATATAAAGCTCTTGGTGAGAGCGGCGGAACTGTGGTTGTCTGCGGTCCGTATACTCACAATTGCTCAAATACACTTGTCAACATAGCTCCTATAGTCATAACATCGCTTTATGACGGTGTCGACTATGCAAAGGAAAACGGAGCAAAGATGCTCTTTAAGACCAATTTTTACTGCGGCGGCGAAACAAAGTTCTGCGACGTTACGCTTGTCGCATCAGACAGATACCTCAGCATTGTAGGAAACGGAAATAAGCTTCATATCGGCGAAAATATAACGAGTATTGCCGATAAGTACCATAAAAACTATCTTTGCCTTGTCGCAGGCAATGCAAAGAGCGCTGCAAGACTTTCAACCGATATGACAGTAGACAGCGGTATATGGCACAGAGTCCGTGGCGGAAACAGCGACACGGGAAGTAACTGCGATATTTCATTAACAGTGAACGGCGGCGAGTTCTATGAGTTCTCGCTTGCAAGCAAGAACGGTCACACCGGTGATATTAAGGCTGTTATAAACGGCGGCACTTTTTTCAGGGGTGTATCCGTATCGGTATACGAAAATGAAGGCGCAAACTTCAGCGGTGACGTTGTTCTTGACATAAACGGCGGCATATTTTACGATGAGATATCGGTGTCCAATGAAAACAAGGGCGAAGCCTACGGCAGTTTTACTCTTAATATAAACGGCGGCGATTTTAATCATATCAATGAGATTATCGGTGCGGAGCAGCTCGACGGTAATATGACGTCTACGCTTAACGTAACGGGTGCTATCGACATTGAGGCGAAGATTGAGGGCGAAACGTCCTTTACAAACGCAATTCGACAGAACGGCGCAGACCCGTGGCTGTTCTACCATGACGGATATTATTACTACATTGCATCTGCCGAAAATACGCTCAGCCTTGCGCGTGCGAGAAACCTCGGCGACCTTAAATATGCCGAGAGCAGAGTGATATATTCTCCCGGGGCAGGACATCCGTGGTCGATGCACCAGTGGTCACCCGAGATACACTACTATACCGACGAGCAAATAGGCGATGGCAACGGCGGATGGTACTGCTATATTGCACCCTGTTATGACGATCAGCTTCGTGAGGGCGAACAGGACCATCGGATGTACGTTATCAAGTGCCTTGACGGTGACAACCTTATGGGACGTTGGGGAAATCCCGTAACGGGTGAGGTCAACGTGCCAGAACGCGTAGTTGCCCCCGACATTCCCGATTGGGATTCTACGTGGGCAGGCGGTCAGTCAGGCGTTGTCATTGACGGCAAGCCTTACACACTCTATGTCGGCATGTCAAAGGAAAGGGAAGCAAATGGCAGAAAGTACCAGTATATATGCATCGTTCCGATGACAAATCCCTGGACCATAAAGGGACTTCCTACAATGATATGCAGACCCGATTACGATTGGGAAAAGGTCGGCTCGGAGACAGGCGGTACTCAGGTTGTTGAGGGGGCAACCGCGGTTTACGGCGCAGACGGAAGCGTATATATCATCTATTCGGGCAGCGGATACTGGACTACAGAGTATCAGCTCGGTCAGCTCAGATATCTTGGCGGCGACCCCTGCGATGCGAAGAATTGGGAGAAAAAGCCCACCTCCATCTTCCGTCAGAACGGCGTGCTTACGGGTTCGGGACATGCTTCCTACGTCACCGACACATTCGGTCAGGGGTGGATCTGCTACCACGCATACGTTGGAGATCCTGATACCTTTGAAAACCGTTCTCATCCCGAATATGGCGGCGGACGGCTTGCGTTTGTCGAGCCGTATTATGCAGATAAAAACGGAGTAGTCATTGCCGACGGAGCGGGAGAGCCGGCGCCTCTTGACAGGGTCTACGTTACAAAGCTTGACCCTACGCCGCTTTCTGAAAGAATAAGCGGATTTGGCGCGGTGGACAATTCCGTAACCCTTTATGATATAATTACAGCAATACGCAGACATATTGCAGACGGCAGTATAACGCTTGACGCTGTTAAAAATATGATGCAAAGATAACTTTAAAGGCAGTCGCCCCGGCGACTGCCTTTTCCGTAATATTTTTTTATATCCGGACATATTCTGTATCAGCAAATAATTGTCTACAAGGAGATATGGATATGACAGGGACACGCGATATTTATGAACAGATAGCAAAACGTACGGGCGGAGATATTTATATTGGGGTTGTAGGTCCCGTGCGAACGGGAAAATCAACGTTTATAAAGAACTTTATGGAAAGAACGGTTATCCCGAATATTTCCGACGCCGAGGCGCGCGAACGCGCACGTGATGAACTTCCGCAATCGGCAAGCGGAAAGACGGTGATGACCGCCGAGCCAAAGTTTGTTCCCGAGAGCGGTGCGCATATTTCGCTCAAAAGCGGAATGAAAATGAACGTACGTATGGTAGATTGTGTCGGATATCTTATTGACGGTGCCATAGGAGGGGAAGAAAACGGTGAGCCGAGAATGGTCAATACCCCGTGGAGCAAGGAAAAAATGGAGTTTTCGCGTGCGGCGGAGCTTGGTACGAAAAAGGTTATGCACGAGCATGCAACCGTAGGCCTTGTAGTAACGACCGACGGGTCTATAGGTGAAATAGAACGCTTAAGCTATGCCGCGGCAGAAGAGCAGGTAATAAACGAGATGAAAAAAAGCGGCAAGCCGTTTGTCATTGTTTTGAACAGTGTTTCACCGCGCGCAGAGGAAACGCTTCGGCTCGGGCGCGCGCTTGAGGAAAAATACGGCACGTCGGTGGCTGTCGTGAACTGTATGGAGCTTGACAGTGAGGATATTGACGGGATTTTATCTCAGCTTCTTTCGGAATTTCCGATAAGCCGTATATTCCTTGATATACCGCGCTGGGTATGCGCGCTTTCGGATACGCATCCGCTTAAAGAAAGCATTTATTCAGGTGCGGTAATGGCGGCAGAGGCACTTGAAAAGGTTGGCGAAATACCGAGAGCCTTTGAAATGGGAATGGGCGATAGTGTAGGCGCATATTTCGAGAGTGCCGAAACCGACCTTTCAAGCGGTGAGGCAACGGTAAAACTCAGTGTGCCGAGTGAAAAGTATTTTGAGGTACTCACCGAGCTTACAGGTATGAAGATAAGCAACGATGCCGAGCTTTTTGATGCATTTTTTAAGCTTGCAAATGCAAAAAAAGAATATGACAGAGTTGCAGAGGCGCTCAAAGACGTTGAGCGCAAAGGCTACGGAATTGTAATGCCGACTGTAAGCGAGCTTAAACTGAACGAGCCGCAGATAGTCAAGCAGGCGGGTGGCTACGGTGTGCGGCTTCGCGCTGCGGCAAAGTCGATTCATATGATAAAGGCTGATATTGAGTCGGAGGTTAATCCCATAGTCGGAAGTGAAAAGCAGTCTGAGGAACTTGTGCAGTCTATAAAAGCGGCAATGGCGGAAACTCCCGAAAAAATATGGGATACAAATATGTTTGGCAAGTCGCTTTACGAGCTTGTGTACGACGGGCTCAGGCAAAAACTTTCACACATACCCGACGATGCGCAGAAACGTCTTTCCGAAACGCTTGAACGTGTTATAAACGAGGGTAGCGGCGGACTTATCTGCATTATTTTATAAATTTGCATCATTTTATAAAAATGATTGACAAAACACAAATTATAAAGTAAAATGATTTTGTATATAAAAATACTCGAATGGAGACTTAATATGAAAATTAAGGAAGGCTATATTGTAAGAAAAATCGGCAGCAAATATTACGCCGTATCCGCGTCGCGTGCGGCTGAAGGCGGCGGGATGATCGCGCTCAACGAAACAGGCGCATTTATCTGGGATCTTTTTAAAGAAGAAAATACCGTTGAAAATGCGGCAAAGGCTCTTGCTGAAAAATACGGTATTGATATTGAAATAGCTATGCGCGATACCGAGGCATACATAAAGATGCTTAGTGAGGTAGAGGCTCTTGCGTGACAGCCTTGAGCTCAGCGAGCTGCTGCCTCTTATGAAAGAGGTTATAGAAGGCGGCGGAGTTTTTCGTTTTTACCCCCGCGGTGTCAGTATGGAGCCTTTGATCGTACAGGGAAAGGACTCTGTAGAACTTGGCAAAGCCGAGGATATTAAAATCGGGGATGCAGTATTTTACGTTAGGGACAACGGGCAGTTCGTGCTTCATCGCATTGTAGGAAAGTATAACGGACTTTATACAATGAGCGGTGACCATCAGAGCAACCTTATGGAGCATGGGATAAGACCCGAACAGATACTTTTCAAACTTGTCGGATACTACAAGGGAGAAGAGCATCACGATACAGATGAGGAAGAGTACAAAGAATACGTTAATAAAAGGCTTGCAGGTTTACCGTTCTACTGTAGGAATCCTCATATTTATAAATTTTCAAGAATTATAAAAAAAATACTGAAAAAATCGCTCTTGTATTAAGTGCGATTTTTTATTGCTTTTAATATTTTAGGATGTTATAATTTTCATAGCCTACCGAGCGGAAGCAGGTGAAAATCCTGCACGGGCACGCCGCCGTAAGCCTTGTAACTGAAACCGACGTATTGCCACGTACGTTGCGCATTTTGCGGTCATTGCATTTTTTGTGAGAAGGCGTTTCATTTTTAGGGGTGAGTCGGAATACGCGAGGTTCAGTGCGGTCTTTGCGAGCGCCTTTTCGACCGCAGCGAAAAGAAATTTTAAAAAAGGAAGAAAAAGAAAATGAAAAAGTTTGGTTTTTATGCAAGACTTTCGCTTATTCTTGTTCTTGTACTGCTTGTGGCGGCAGTGGCAATAGGATGCAGCGAAAACGACACAGCCATTACTACGGATGCAGTGGTTACTGCGGCACCTGCCGAGCGCGAAACGCTTGGAGAAGGGCAGTATACGTTCGACTTTACGGCGGTTACTCTTTACGGCGAAAAGTTTGAATACACTGTTTGCACCGACAAAGAAACTGTCTGTGAGGCGCTTTTGGACCTTGGACTTGTTGACGGCGAGGACGGTCCCTATGGGTTATATATTAAGAGTGTTTGCGGCGTAGTCGCCGATTATGACAAGAATCAGACCTATTGGGCATTCTACACCAACGGCGAAATGTCTATGGTCGGTGCCGACTCTGTAAAGTGTGCGGAAGTAAAATCGGTTGAATTCAGGGTAGCAAAGTGAAAAAGCTTACTGTACGTGACATAGCGGTTTTTGCAATGCTTGGTGCTTTGATGTTCGCGGGCAAAAAGATTATGGAGTTTTTGCCAAACGTTCATCCGCTTGCGGTGCTTACAATGGTATACACAATTGCATACCGTCGCCGCGGAATATTCCCCATTATAGTTTATCTGCTGCTTGAAACGGCATTCGGGGGCTTTTTGTGGACGGTTCCTTATTATTACATATTTCCGCTTTGCCACGCAGCGACACTGCTTGTGCCAGCGGATGCTTCAAAATGGAAAAGACAGATATGCTATACCGCAATCTGTACCTTTTTCGGTATTGCTTTCGGATGCCTTTACGCGCCATGGCAAGCAATAATGTGGGGACTGTCCTTTGAAAAAACGCTTGCCTGGATAGCGGCAGGGGCGTATTTTGACATTATACACGGGATAGGTAATTTTGCCCTTTCCTTTGCAATTATTCCGCTTGCCGGTGCTCTTGTTCAAATATCTAACTGCGCTTCAAAAAAACGTTAATTTTTTGTCAGTTTTACTGTTGACTATATTTTTATTAAGTGTTAAAATTTTCCGCGCAGCAGCCCTTGCGGCTGCCAAACTTGTTTTAGAGGCGGCTGTCAGAGCGGGCAAGCCCGAGGAAAGAGAATTCCTGCTCCGTTGGGTTGACGTATTTGATTTCGAATAAAAAAGGCTGTAAAAAAAGTGGCTGTAAAAAACAAAGGTTTTTTACAGCCACTTTCTTATTTTGCCTCAAAGTTTTCAAAAATATATCCGTCAAAACGTGATTTTGCGTTTTTCAGTTCTTCTTCGCTTCGGATTGTCCATCCGAGAGAGGTTGCACCGAGAAGCTTTACAAGTCGGAACATAACGTTTTTTCCGTGCGTATGCTCATATGCAACAAAGTCGGGACGTGAAAGAAAATTAAAAAGCATCATTCCGAGCATTCTGCGCTCGATTCTGTCACCCTTGAACGGCTCTGCAAGCTGACCGCGCATAACGCAGCTTCGGTTTTTGCGATACCACAAAAGCACCTGCGGATAAAATGACTGAATCATATACCGCCCGTTGTACTCTGTGAGGATTCTGTCTGCCGCCTCGCATAGAGCTGAAGTGTTACCGCTGACCTTAAACTCTATTAAAAGCGGAACGCGGCAGTCAACCGTATCAAGGCACTCCTTCAGTGTCGGGATCTGCATATCGGTGTCCAAAAGGCGAAGCGCCTTTAATTCTGCGAGGGTTTTGTCTTCTACCCGTGCATCAACGCCGCACATACGCTTTAAGGTGTCGTCGTGGAAAACGACAACCTCACCGTCTTTCGTCAGGTGAATATCGTTTTCTATTATATATCCTTTTTTTGCGGCGGCATCAAAAGCCGCAAGTGAGTTTTCGGGAATAGTCTCCGAGTGAAGACCGCGGTGCGCTATGAGTCCGCCGACAAGCAGTTTTTTGTTTTTATGATTCCGCACTTTCGGGAAAACAGCAAACAGCAAAAGCAGTACCGCTACTAAAAACAGTGCAATTACAAGCATATCAGTCACCTACGTCAAAACTTTCAAGTGCCGACTTTTTCTTTTCGGGCTTTGAGTCTCCGTGCTTTACAAAGCACATAGTCACAAACGAAAGTGCAGAGAAGAGGACTGCATACGGGAAAAGCACCTTGTATCCAAGACCGAGATTGTCAATGATAAAGCCCGAAAGGAGAGGGGTGGTTATCTGCGCCGCCATTGAAAATGTGTAGTAAAAGCCCGTATATTTTCCAACGTCGCTGCCGCTGCTCATTTCGACAACCATAGGGAAGGAGTTGACGTTTATAGCAGCCCAGCCAATGCCGACAAGACCGAAAATAAGGTACATTACAGGCGTCTGGCGGGTCAGGATAATCGCAATTGCATAGCATACGGTCATCAGGGTTATGCCTATGAGAATCGTCTTTTTTCTGCCGACTGCGCTTGACAAAAAGCCTAGCGGAACAAAGGATATTATGGCAGAAACCGTTGCCACAAGCAGGTAGCTTGACGAGGTGCCGAGATCTGCGCCCCAGATTGCTACACAGTAGCGTGAAAAGGCGGTTGTAACCGCGTTGTATGCCATAAACCAGAGGAATACGGATGCGAGAATGAGAATAAGGCTTGCAAGAACTGCTTTTGGCATTTTGCCGCCTTTATCCGCTGTTTTTTCTTCGTCCTTGATATTCGTTTCGCGCAGAAGCTTGTTTTCGTTAACCGAGAGAACCTGAATCAGCACGGTAAGAAACATAAATGCCGCAATTACAATAAAAACGGGCATAAAGGACTGATCTGCGGAGTAAACCGATTCACCTGCATCATTTGTGTCGCTTTTAAGCATAAACATCATAACGACAGTTGAAAAAATACCGCCGATATAGCCGACAAGGTTGATTACGGCATTTGCTTTACTGCGGAGCGGCTTTTCGGTAACGTCGGGCATATAGGCAACTGCGGGGGTTCGGTATACCGCCATTGTTACAAGCAGTGCCATAAGCGTTATGATAAAGCCCCAGAAACTTCTTTTCTCGGTGAAAACACCAAGCGTTATGAGAAGTGCTACTGCGAAAAGCGTGCCGAAAAGAATGTATGGCGTGCGCTTTCCGAGTTTTGTGCGCGTACGGTCGGAGATGGCGCCGAAAAGAGGAAGCATAAATATAGCAAGGACGTTATCCACCGACATTATCGCGTTAGCGGCGAACGTTCCGAGATCGAATACGTTTTCAAGCAGATACGGCACAACCTGATCGTAGAATTGCCAGAATGCAAGAATTGACATAAAAGCAAGCCCGATAAGCACCGTACGTTTATAATTAAGTTTCATAATCACCTCAGAATAATCTCATCTTTTACGGATTCTTCAATATCGAATACTCCGTTTGCTGCTACGTATGTATTATCAGTGGTCACGTGATAGGTTTTTATCATATCGTCGTAGATTTCGAGAATCTGATATCCCCATGCCCAGGATTCATCGAAAATATTGAATTCGTAGCGACCGTCAATGAACTGCCCTGAGTATCCGTAGCCGCCGATATCGACAAGTGTTTTTCCAAGCCTGTGGCACACATTGCTTACATGGGTGTGTCCGTAAAATACAAGAGCAATATCGCTATTGTTTTCAATAAGTGTGCGGCACTCATTACTTAGCGAAAGGTCATCTTTTGTGTAGTTAAAGTAGTGCGAGCAGAGAAAAATTCTTTTGCCCGAATGCTTTTCAAGCTCTGCTGATAAAAATTCCGCATTTGTCGGGGTAAAGGGAGAGCCCGAGGCGGGATTTTTCGGATTTGCGGGAACGTTGCTGAAAGAGTCGTCCATAATAAACACCGAGTCGCCTGCTTCAACGGAGTATCTGCGGTCATATCCCATAACGTCTTTCCAGATATCGTTTGTGTAGCTGTCATGGTTTCCGGGCAAGGCGTATGCGGGACAAGGCAGACGGTCCATCACCTCGTTTTTGAACTTTTTGCAGAAATTAAAGGGAAGATTTCTGAAATCGTAGTCGTCAATAGAGAGGTCGCCGAGAACCAGAACTGCATCAAGCTTTGAACGCTCGTTTTCGCGCATTATATCGTTGTATATTTTTTGTACCTTTTCGCTTTGAGTTTTTCCAAAGGCGTCTCCTGCCGCAGCCGAGGGCTTGGCATCAGGAAGCTTCTTTTCGTCGGTGGTATAATGCATATCGGAAACGAGTAAAAATCTTTGTTTTAAATTCGACATTTTCTTTCCTCACTTATTTTTGCCGGTATTTATGAAAGTCTTTCAATATCCGCAATAATTTTTTGCGTTGTCGGATGCTCCTCACCAACGGCCGAGATGCATAGCGGCAAAAGCGTTTTGTTTATTTCAAGTGCATTTTTTGTGTCGCCAAGCTTCTCCATAACGTCTGCCGACTGATTGCACAGAGTAATTGTGAGGATATTGTCCTCGTCATAGAACTTTGTGAACTTCGGCAGAATATCTTTATAGATTTCAAGAGCCTTTTCGTCTTCACCGAGTGCGCTCTTGGCTCTTGCAAGATTTGACATAGCAATATACGTGTTCGGGTGCTCCTTGCCGTAGGCAATCTTCGCCGCTTCCGTTGCCTCTATGGCATATTTGTGCGCTTCTTCAAACCGTCCGAGATTGAAGAAGGAGTTGACCGCGGAGTTTGCGGAAACAAAAACCGTATTCATATCGCCTGTTTCTTTTGCGGCGTCAAGCGCTTCGATGTTGAGCACGAGTGCATCCTCGTTTCTGCCAAAGCAGTTGTAGACAATGGCGAGCGAGTTCAGCAAAAAGATATATGATTCATCGCTTATATCGGGGAGAACGGTGCTGATTTTATACGCTTCTTCGCCATATTTCAGTGCATCGTCGTATTCTGCAAGCGAGCAGTGCAGAGACACCGCCTTTATCAATATGTCGAGGGTTTCGGCAGAGTTTTCACCGAAAACCTTTTTCGTAAGGTCGATTGCTTTTTCCCCTATTTCCTTCGCTTCGCCTGCAAGAGCCATATTTCCGTATACCGCGAAAAGCTGTGACATTATTTCAATAGTTTGCGGGTGCTCCTCGCCGAGAACGCTTATGGAATGCTCATAAGCTTGTTTGTAAAGTGAGAGCGACTCGTCATATCTGCATTCTATAAAAACAAGGCCTGCATATTCAAACTCATAGAAAACCGTGTCTTCACTGTCGGGTGCAAATCTCTTCATATATTCAAGGAGAACGGTATATTCGGGAGTTATGGATTCAAGGGTGTCAAGAACATCTATGCAGTAGGGAACAACGGCATCCTTTACCTTTTCACCGATAAGTCTCACTGCCTCTCCGCCGTCGGCAAGCAGAATTTCGCCTACCGTCTGGTGCATAACGTATCTTCCGTCGCCTAATGAGTTTATAAATGAAAAGCCTTTTATACGCTCGTATGAGGATATGCTGAAAGAGGGAATAATCGCAGGTGCTATTCTTTCAACGAGTTTGTCGTCAAAGGTTCCGAGATGCGCGAGCATATACACAAAGTCACGCTTTGCATCGTCCATATACTGCGCAAATCTTGTGACAAGCTGGCGCACGTCCTTGCCAAAGAGCGAAACGTCGGGAGTTTCACCGCTATCGCGTATGGCAATAAAACGGTCAACGCAAAAATCAAGGTAAACAGGGGTTCCGTGTGTAATCCCGTAAAGTTCTTTGCAAAGGGAATCGGGCGAAACGCCTGATTTCTTGAGGAAGCTTATACCGTCTGCCTCGGAGAGATTGCCGACGATGTGCTGTTCAAGCGCCTCCGACCATTCGGGGTCAAACTGCTCCCATTTGAGTTTTTCTCTGCCTCCGATTACCCATAGAGTGTTCGGCATATTTCTGATAAGTCCGTCCTCGCCTCTCAGCCATTCGTCACGTTCAAGTGTGTCGCCTGTTGCCGCGAACTCGTTAACGAGCTTTTCGTACGTATCGAGAAAAATAACAAGTGGTTCTGCCGCGTTTTCAAGGTTTGTCACCATATCGCAGGAGAAGAGGTAGGGGAGATAGGCGTAGAGATCGGCAGCCTCCATATTTTCGATTTCGCTAAGCTCTTCCTTGTGCTTTAAAAGGTGATTGCGTACAAGCGCAACGGCTTTGTCGGCAAATGACAAAACCTTTCTTGCAAAGCCTGCAAAGTCAACAATGTCAAGTCCCGCACCAAGCAGTCCAAGTATGGGGCTACGTTCGATAAATGCCTTTATTTCGGGCAGTTTGGGGTTAAGGCCTATTTTTCTTGCATAGGCGTAGATTCCAAGGTCAAAAAGTGTGAATGAAAAATGGTATTTGTCCTGAAGAATGTGGCGGAGAGCCTCAAGCACCGATTTAGGCTCGGTTGATACTTCAAAATTATAGTCGACGTAGCGGGGACTCTTTATGCGCTCGTCCATTTCACAGCGGAGTTTTTTGAGGAGAGAGCTTTTTCCTATACCGCCGATGCCGTAGTAGGAGATAACGCGCACGTTTCCGTCCGCCATTTCCGTTTTGAATGAGTTGTACTTATTCCAGAAAGCGGCGCGCGGCTCTTCTCGGTCGGTAAATTCGCGTGTTGCAAGGGGTTGCTCGTTCTTTCGACGTATTTTCATATCGTTCTCCACAATCGATTAGTCTTTGTTGTAATTATACAATAAAATACAATAAATTGTAAACAATTTAAACGAAAATAAAAGAGTGTATAATTTCGAAAAAAATTGTAAAAATATACTTGACAATTACAGTCGTCTTTGCTATAATAATAACCGTCGCAGAGAGCGGCGAGAAAATATTGGGGATTTGTGTAATGGCAGCACGACAGACTCTGACTCTGTTTGTGAGGGTTCAAATCCTTCATCCCCAGCCAAAAAGACACAACACCGAGGGTGTTGTGTTTTTTTATAGAAAAAGAGGAAGAATTTACAAACTTCACCGAACCTATTGATTTCATCATCAAAAAAGAGTATATTAAAACTGTAAGGCGTGCATTATTTGACGCATTTTGTTAAATAAAGTATTTCGGGAGGATTTTATGATGAAAAAACTGTTATCTATACTGTTAGTCTTGACTATGCTCCTTTCTTTTGCGGCTTGCGATGGGGGAGAAGAGTTTGTCGAAGAAGAAAACACGGAAAATGTTTTGGATGCAACAGAAACTGCGGCTGAAAATGAGGGCAATGATGTTGTACAAGGCGATGACTCTGCAACTTGGTCTGTTTACTGGTATCTCTGCGGAAGCGATCTTGAAACCAATGGCGGATTTGCAACTACAGACCTTGACGAGATGTTGCAGGTTGAGCTTCCCGAAAATGTGAATGTGGTAATTCAGACTGGTGGAGCAAATGTATGGCAGAACGATATTGTTAATCCTGCTAAGTTACAGCGTTGGCTTTATAACAGCGAAGGACTTCAGCTTTTAGAGGAAATCGAAACTGCAAGCATGGGCGATGCTCAGACATTGTATGAGTTTTTGGCATTTGCTAATGCAAATTTCCCTGCA
>JAFYPS010000188.1 GCA_017547395.1 Clostridia bacterium | reverse complement strand
TGTACTTATGCCATGAGAAAAAGTCAAGCGGAGCGTTTCGCTTCCCCATTTCGTGAATAAACGCTTTTCCCCACTCTTCTCTGCCGCATACGGCGGGACCGCCGATTTTAAGGTGTGGGAAACGGCCTTTGAGATGTCTTGCCGCGATTTCAAAAAAGTCGTAGAACTGCTCGACAGTTCCGCTCCAGCAAGCCTCGTTACCCTTTTGTCTTGTTATATCAAGGTCAGGCTCGTTCCATATCTCCCAATATTCAATACCCCAATTGTAGCCGTTTGCAAAGCCCTCGTTATAGTGCATAATTATATGCTCACAGATTCTTGCCCACTTTGCAAAATCCTTTGGAGGATGCGAATACTTTTTTATGTGCCCGTGGTCAATCGATTCGCCAAGGCGATAAAGTATCTTTGCGCCAACGTCTCTGCACACCGCAATATATGCGTCGGTCATATCAAAGTCATAGTTTGCAGGGTCGTTTTCATCAGCATCAAAATTTTTAAAAATGCAGTGTATATCGCAAAACTCTCCCGACCCGTATGGGAACTCAAGATCGTGCATACGGCAAAGCGGAATATTCATTTCGCGAAAAAGATCGCTCGAATTGTAAAGCAGTGCCGCATTTTTAGGACCGCCGACAACACCGTTCACAGGCTTTATACGTCCGATTTCCTTTGAAAAATCAACATTAATATTGAGCATAACTTACCTCCGCCAAAGAAAATTATACAAAGTTTTACACAAACATTTTATATTAGATGACAAAAAAATGCAACACCGGCAGTTACGAAAAAGTTTCGTTTTAAGCAAAAACGTATTGCCTTATTTTTCCGGATATGTTAATATTATGTTAATCAAATAACCGAAAGGATATTATTATGGCAAATCTTGAAAAACTTCTTGCGGGTATGACTATATCTGAAAAGATCGGTCAGCTCTGCCAGTATAACGCTTCTCTTCTGCACAACACCGCCGCCGGCATAACCGGTCCTATCGTAAGCCTCGGCATAGCAGAGGAAGATTTGTGCAAAATCAGCAGCATCCTGAACTTCAGCTCTCCTGAAGAAATGATGAAAATACAGGACAAGCATCTTGAGGAAGACAGAAATAAGATTCCGATAGTCTTTATGATGGACGTTATCCACGGATGCAGAACCATATATCCTATCCCTCTTGCACTTGGCGCTTCCTTTGACGAGGAGATTGTAAAGGAATGTACCGACGTCGCAAGAAAAGAATCTGCAGCGCAAGGCATTCACGTTACGTTTACGCCTATGGTAGACTACGTGCGCGATGCGAGATGGGGTCGCGTTATGGAAACCTGCGGTGAAGAGCCGCTCGTAAACTCCCGTATGGGCGCACTTCAGGTTAAAGCCTTTCAGGGCGATGACCTTAAAAATCCCGAAAACGTTGCAGCCTGTGTAAAGCATTTTGCCGGCTACGGCGGTGCAGAGGCAGGCAGAGATTACAACACTGTGGATATAGCAGAGCGCACTCTTCGCGAATTCTACCTCCCTGCTTACAAGGCTTGTATAGATGCCGGAGCAAAACTTCTTATGCCTTCCTTCAACTCGCTTAACGGTGTTCCTTCAACCGCAAACAAATGGCTTATGAACACGCTTCTCCGTGAAGAATGGGGCTATGACGGCGTTGTTATCAGCGACTTTGCCGCTATCAACGAGCTTATCAAGCACGGCGTTGCAAAAGATAAAAAAGAAGCCGCAAAGCTTGCCATCGACTGCGGATGCGACATTGAAATGGCATCAAGTGCTTACTACCACAACATTGAGGAACTGATAAACGAAGGCTCAATCACAGTAGAACAGCTCGACCGTATGGTTATGAACGTTCTCAAATTCAAGGATATGCTCGGTCTTTTCGAAAACCCGTATCACGGTGCTTCGCCCGAAAAGGCAAAGGAGCTTGCCGTGTGCAAGGAGCATCGCGACGTTGTCCGCCGTGCAGCCGCAAACTGCGCAGTTCTGCTTAAAAACGACGGTGTACTCCCTCTCAAGAGCGACGTAAAGAAAATCGCGCTTATCGGTCCTTTTGCCGACGAACACAAAATCATCGGATTCTGGGCTTGCTACGGTAAGGATGAAGAAAGCGTTACTGTTAAAGAAGGCTTTGAAAATGCACTTCCCAATGCTGAAATCGTATGCGTGAAGGGATGCGGCAACCTTGTTTCCGACCTTGATAAGAGCGGTTTCGACGAAGCAATTGAAGCTGCAAAAAATGCAGATGCGGTAATCCTCTGCCTCGGCGAGCCTCAGGACTATAGCGGCGAGGGTAACTGCCGTACAGACCTCACTCTCCCCGGTGTTCAGGAAGAACTTGCGGCTGAAATCGCAAAGGTTAACCCCAATACTGCAGCACTTCTTTTCAACGGACGCCCTATGGTATTTACAAATCTTGCAAACACAGTTCCCGCGCTTCTTGAAATGTGGTTCCCCGGCACCGAGGGCGGTAACGCAGCGGCTGATCTCATCCTTGGCAAGGCTAATCCCTCGGGTAAGCTTACAATGACCTTCCCTAAGGCTACCGGTCAGTGTCCTATTTACTACAACCATCCTTCAACAGGCAGACCCAAGGCTGTTGATGCAGACGAAGAGCGCAAGATTTATTGCTCAAGTTATCTTGATTGTGGCAATCTCCCGCTTTACTCGTTCGGTCACGGTCTTTCCTACTCGAACTTTATCTACGAAGATATGAAGATCGACAAGACGGAAATTGACAAATCCGGCGAAATCAACGTAACCGTTACGGTTTACAACGATTCCGACGTTTGCGGTAAAGAAACTATTCAGCTTTATATGCGCGACCGCGTGGCAGGCGTTGTACGCCCCGTTCAGCAGCTTATCGACTATAAGAAGGTTGCTTTCGGTGCATACGAGCGCAAGGAAATCACCTTTACCGTAACAGAGCCGCAGCTCCGTTACTGGAATGCAGAAAACAAGCTCGTTTCTGATGCAGGCGAATTCTCGCTCTACACAGGCTACGCAGACCATCTGCTCCACGAAAAGAAATTCAACCTTATATAAGAAAAATGCAGTCCTTTCGGACTGCATTTTTTTATTTATCACTGTAAAAAGCGTTTCGCTTGCTTTTCTGATAGAACGTGCCGCTTGCATTTGACATAATCGGCTCGTATCTGTCACCGGCTATGACTATATGCTCAAGAAAATCAATATTTAATGTAGCAAGTGTCTGTGCTGCCGCCTCTGTCGAAACAACGTCCGCAGTTGAAGGAATTGCCGAGCCGCCCGGATGATTATGAGCAAGCAATATCATTGACGCATTTGTTCTTAACACGTGCTCAACGACTTTGCGTATATCAAATCTGACGTGATTTACAGAACCTTCCTCAAGTTTGACAATCTCGATTATATGATAGCCTGCATCAAGCAGAACAAGATAAGTTATTTCTACGGTTACACCCTCGTAGCGCTCTATCATAAGTTTAGCAAGCTTGTTTAAACTCGGATAAGCCGCTTTGCTGCTTGTTTCACCGGCAACGTTCTGCCATACCGCAGGAACAAGCTTTATCAGCGTTGCCGTATGCTCGCTTATACCCTCTACCGTGCAAAGTTCTTCAACCGATGCTTCAAACACGCGTTTCAGCGAACCGAACTTGTCAATGAGTGCATGCGCAATCTGGTTTGTATCCTTTAGCGGAATGGCATAAAAGAGCAACAGTTCAAGAACGTTATGCTTTTCAAAGCCGTAAAGTCCCTCGCGTAAAAAGCGTGCTTTCAGCCTCTGACGATGCCCGCTGTGTACATTCTTTTCCATATCAGAAAAGTTTTACGAAAGTACTCGGCGTATAAACCTTACAGCCGAACACGGTTGCGCCCGCGGTTACGGTAGTTGCAGAATTCTTGGCACGTGCAGTAACAATAACGTCTTTGTCAATAAGCAATACGGGTACTACAGTCTTTCCGTCAGCCTTTGCCGCCATAAGAGGCACCCACATATAGTCCTGGGCAGAGGAGTTACCCTTTACCGAAACGTATCCGCCGCCCTCGCTATTGAAGCAGGCGTGAGTCGCTCCGCCGAAAAGTGTGATGAACTTCACAGCATAAACGCAATCGCTGCCTTCGATATAGCAGTCAAACTTGCCGCTGTCATTCTTACTGACGCCGAAAAGACTCGCTGCACGGAAGGAAATTCCCTTCTCCTTGCAAAGTTTTTTGATGTCACCTAAAGTAATAGTCATTTTTGTCCCCCATTGGCACTTGCAATTCATATATGTTTCTGCTAAAATAGTAAAAAAACCTCGCATAACGCGAGGCTTGGAGCTGGTAGCCGGACTTGAACCGGCGGCCTGTTGATTACGAATCAACTGCTCTACCAACTGAGCCATACCAGCGTTCGTGTTATTATACTACAAAAACAATCTTTTTGTCAATAAGGAATTGAAGAAAATATGAATTTATGTGATATACGTACCGTGCGCGAGATTCTCGCCGCCTTCGGTACGGGAACAAAAAAGGGTTTCGGTCAGAATTTTCTTATAAATCAGAGCATACCCGAGCGAATTGCCGAAAACTGCTGCGACGACGAAAACAGTGTCATTGTTGAGATTGGACCCGGCATCGGATGCCTTACAGCCGAGCTTGCAAAGAGATACAAAAAAGTAATTGCATTTGAGATAGACAAAACCCTTATTCCCGTGCTTTCGTACACTCTCGGCGAGTACAAAAACGTTGAGGTCATAAATCAGGATATCCTTGAGGTTGACCTTGCGGCAGTACTAAAAGAAAAGGCGGCGGGCGAAAAGGTTTCCGTCTGCGCAAATCTTCCCTATTACATCACAACGCCGATTCTTATGAGCCTTGTTGAGTGCGGATACCCGTTTGACTCGATAACCGTAATGGTTCAGGCAGAGGTCGCCTCACGTCTTGCTGCAAAGGCAGGCAGTGCCGATTACGGTGCTATCACCGCTTCTCTCGGATATTACGGTGAGGTCGAAAAGCTGTTCACCGTTTCAGCAGGCAATTTTATGCCCGCACCTAAGGTTAATTCCGCAGTTGTCCGCCTTGATTTATACAAGGACAAACCTGTAAAACCGATAGATGAAAAGACGTTCTTCGCAGTGATAAAAGCCGCTTTCGGTCAGCGCAGAAAAACTCTTGTAAACGCACTTCAGACAGGATTCCCCTCCCTCTCAAAAGAGGAAATCACAGCGGCTGTGACGGGATGCGGCTTTGATGAGCGAATCCGCGGAGAAAAGCTTTCAACGGCAGAGTTCGCTGCTTTGGCGGATAAGTTAGTTAAATAAAAAAGCCACCCGAAAGGGTGGCTTTATTCTTAATCCGTAAAAAAACGGACATGCGCCGGCTTTTTTCTTACAGGGGCGCGAGCGGTGAGCGAGACGCGAGTGAACGCACCTCACCCACTTCAAAATGCTTGCATTTTGAAGTGATTAAAACAGCGGAACAACTGCGCCTTCGTACTTTTCAGCGATGAAGTTCTTAACAGCCTCGGTCTTGAGAGCGTCAACAAGAGCAAGAATGCCCTCGTTCTTCTCATTGCCTTCCTTAACTACGAGAACGTTTGCAAAGGTCTGTGCAGCCTCGGACTCAGCGGACTCCTGTCCGAGAGAGTCAGCAACCTTAAGGCCGTTTGCGATAGCGTAGTTACCGTTGATAACTGCTACTGCAACGTCGTCGAGAACTGTGGGAAGAAGTGCTGCTTCCATTTCCATAATCTCGAGGTTCTTGGGGTTCTCAACGATATCAAGCTTGGTTGCGGTAAGGCCTGCACCCTCTTTAAGAGTGAGAAGACCTTCTGCAGCGAGAAGCTGAAGCGCACGAGCTTCGTTGGTGGGGTCGTTGGGAACTGCAACCTTTGCGCCGTCGGTAAGCTCATCAAGAGTCTTTGCAGTGCCTGCATAGATTGCGTAAGGCTCATAGTGAATCTGTGCTACAGAAACAAGGTGAGTGCCGTTTTCAGCGTTGAAGGACTCAAGATAGGGCACGTGCTGGAAGTAGTTTGCATCAACTTCGCCGTCCTCGGTCGCGGTGTTGGGAACGATGTAGTCGTCCATTACGCGAACGGTAAGGGTGTAACCCTTCTCAGCCATAGCCGCTACACACTGCTCGAGAATCTCAGCATGAGGAGCAGAGGAAGCTGCAACGGTGATGGTCTTGTCTGCGTCAGAAGAGCCGCAGGATACGAGTGCTGCGCAGAGCATAAGTGCTGCAAGCGCAAGAGCAAGAAGTTTTTTCATAATTTTTCTCCTTAAAATTTATTTGCAAAAATAAATGATTTCAAATTATCGGATACGCTTATCCGTACGTTTGGCAACTGCACTTATGCCCTCCTGCATTATCTGCACAAGCACGATAAGGAAGAGCGAGGACATATACATCATAGGCTTGTTGAAACGGTACAGACCGTACTGAATAGCAAGCTGACCGAGACCGCTGCCACTGACAAGATACGTCATAGGAGTGTAGCCGAGAATGGTTGTAATCGCTATTGCAGAGCCTACGAGAAGCGAAGGCTTGGCTTCGGGTATAAGAACCTTTAAAATTATTTGCAGATTGCTCGAACCCATTGCCTGAGCCGCCTCTATGACACCACCGTCAACCTCTTTAAGCGAAGACTCGATCATTCTCGCGACGAACGGTGTTGCCGCAATTACAAGGTACACAATGAACGCCTCGTTACCGAGTTTGGTTCCTACCATTGCCTTTGCAACAGGCTGTGTCATTATAAGCAAGATGATAAACGGAATAGAACGTACAACGTTAACTATTACGCCAAGTACGGAATTTACAGGCTTGCTTGGAAAAAGTCCGCCGTCTGAAGTTCCGTAAAGAATTATTCCGATAGGTGCACCGAGAATATAGGAAACAAGCGTAGACAAAACTGTTACAACAAGTGTGTCCGCTGCACCCTGAAGCAACATCGGAAGCATTTCGTTAAACGTCACTTGCGCTCACCTCCTCTGCAAATTTTATATTATGCTGACGAAGGTATTCCAGAATTCTTGCCTGAGCACTGTCGTCCTCGGGAAGCTGAAGCACCATCTGTCCGTAGGGCTTTCCGTCAAGAGTCTTTGTGTTTGCAAAAACTATGTTGACTGCCGCACGGCACTCAAGCGTCATATTGGAAATCATCGGCTCGGTTGCAACCTCACCGTTAAAGGTTATGCGGATGCATCGCTTGCCGAGAACACTCTCTATTCCCTCTCCGCTCTGCGGCATAATAAGTTTGCGGGCGATTGCAGTTTTGGGATGCTCGAACACTTCGGAAACAAGTCCTTCCTCAGCAATTTCGGACGCGTCGATTACTGCAACGCGATTGCATATCTTCTCAATAACGCGCATTTCGTGAGTGATAACAACGATAGTTACACCCATTTCGCGATTGATTTTTGCAAGCAGGTCGAGTATCTGAACAGTAGTCGTCGGGTCAAGAGCACTCGTTGCCTCGTCGCACAGCAAAACCTTTGGGTCGGTCGCAAGTGCACGTGCAATTGCGACTCTCTGCTTTTGTCCGCCCGAAAGCTGCGACGGATACGACTTTTCTTTATCAGAAAGGCCTACAACCTCAAGCAACTCTCTTGCACGCTTCTTTGCATCAGCCTTCTTTACGCCTGCAATTTCAAGAGGATAGCAAACGTTTCCGAGAGCGGTGCGCTGCGAAAGCAGATTGAATCCCTGAAATATCATACCTATTTTTTGCCTTGCCGAAAGAAGCTCCTTCTTCGTGAGCTTGGTCATCGACTGCCCGTCAATAACAACCTCGCCCTCGGTCGGCACTTCAAGCAGGTTGATACAGCGCACAAGCGTTGATTTTCCGGCACCCGAAAGACCGATAATGCCAAAAACGTCCCCGTCGTTCACAGTGAGATTTATTCCGCGAATTGCGGTAAATTCTCCCGATGCGCTTTTATAGGTTTTTGCCACATTTTTTATTTCAATCATGGGCATTTCTCCTTACATCAAAAAAGCGGAAAACCTCTCGGCCTTCCGCTGCAAGTACAGTAAAAAGTATCCGTGAGATTTTATGCATAACAAAAAGTGCGCATCATAAACATGCACATGCACATCATTGTCATTGCAAAAAATACAGACATCCTTTTTTCTCCTTACACTAAAATATACAACGATTATACTCGCCTATGCGAAAAAAGTCAAGTCTTTGGGGAAAATTTGCATATGATAATAAAAAATCATATTGACCTTTGCGCAAAGTTTCAATATAATTGAAACAAATAAGATATCACGTTGGGTAAATATGAAAAAAATACTCTTTTTTTTAGTTTTGATGATATTTTCACTATTGCTTTGCACCATCGCCTTTGCGGCTGAGGAGCAGACTGTTTATATTTCGGCTACGGGAAACGAAAACGCAACGGGAAGCATAGACTCCCCGTTTGATTCGTTTTACAGCGCCGTAAGAGCTCTGCCAAACGGCGGAACGGTGGTTTTGCTTGACACAATAATACTGCCTGCCACAAAAATTCCCGAATCCTACGGGCTTATCACAATAACATCAAAAGACGGCGACAACGACTACCGTACGTCAAACGGAGGTAACGCAAAGCTCTTTATTTCAGGAAACGTTACCTTGAGCAGTGCCGTAAAATTTGAAAATATCGATATTTCTACCACTAAGAAAAACCTTGTCTTTCTGTGCAACGGAAATTACGCTTGCTTTGGAGAGGGACTTACCGTTTCCGCAGGTGCGAGCGATGCAAATCTTCCGAGCATTGCCGCAGGATGCAGCGGTGCAACACCTGCAAACGGAACCTATCTCGAGGTGCATAGCGGAAGCTGGTTCCGCGTGCGCGGAGGCTCGCGAGGCACAACTTCAGCCACACAAAAGGGAGACATCTCCGTAGTAATTTACGGTGGCACGTTTACAAGCACGTTTGATATAGGCGGCGACTCTGCTACCGAGGGTAACGCTAACCTGTATATTTTCGACGGAATGTTCACCGCAAGCGCAAACGGTGCTTCGGGTACGGATATCGGCGGAGACGTTTACGTTTCTATTTACGGCGGCAGATTTTCAAAAACCTTTTCGGTAAGTCGAGGCGGAAACATAGGCGGTAACGTTACTGTTAACGTCCTTTCCGACACCGTAAAAAGTATCTCACTCGGAACAGGTAAAGTAAGCGGTACCAAAACCGCAAATG
>JAFYPS010000187.1 GCA_017547395.1 Clostridia bacterium | reverse complement strand
AGTGAATATAAATGCTTTATATCGGTAAAAAACCCGAAAAACCTAACGTAGGTAAGATTATCGTTGCGGTTTCTGCCGCTATTGCAGGCGTTGCGGCGCTCGCTGTTCTTGCATACAAGCTGTATCAGAAGTACGCTCCCGCGTGCATCGACTGCGAATGCGAAGATTTTCTTGACGACGATTGCTTTGACGACGATTTCCCCGAAGATTATATCGAAGTAGAGTGCGAAGGCACTCCCGACGAGGAAGAAGCGTAAAACTAAAAATTATCACCGCCCGAAAAATCGGGCGGTGATTTTTTTATTTTCTTATATCCTCTGACGGCATCTTGCCAAAATGTCTGACGTATGCTCTGTAAAACGAAGAATAGTCTTTAAATCCGCTTTCCTCAAACGCACTTTGAACAGACGCGCCGTTTGCAAGCCTTTCTCTCGCCGTGCTCAGCCGCTTCAGCGTGATATATGTCCAGGGAGCTGCTCCCGTTGCGTTTTTAAAAATTCTGCTGAACTGAACGGCGCTTAGAAAAAAGTGTTCCGCGACAGAAGGCACCGAGATATCCTCGGCAAGATGAGCGTTTACGTATGCGACAAACTCCGCTTCACGGCTCTGTACGGCATTTTCTTTTCCGCGCTTTTTGTATGCACATCCGATTACGTCAAGAAGCTGTAAAAGCATCGACCTTATCTTCAGTATTTTACCGTAATCGTCTTCTTTACAGTAACACGCCAAGTCAAACAGACTTTTTACGTCAAAACCGGAAAGCTCCTCCTTTCTGTACAGGTTGTCTTTCCCGTTTTCACGCGACAAAAGCGCGCTTAGCAGTCTTCTTTCGGGGTCTATCGAATCGAAAAAGGTACGCGGGAAATTAACCACGTATCTCTCGTACGGCTCGCTTGACAGAATTCTGGTTTTGTGGGATTCAAAAGGAGCGAGCAGAATTACGCTTTCCTTATCGAGTGGATACACACTTCCTTCAACGAGATATTCCGCGTTACCTCCCATAAACAAATAAATCTCGCAGGTGTCGTGTATATGCATCTCAAAATCACTGTCGCACGGTCTTTCTGTGATATTGTGCTTCAGGTAAATATCACCGCTTGAATAAAAAGTTAAAACGTCCATATGAAAATTATACCATTTTATGATCGAAAATGCAATATACAAAGCGTAAAATGGCAATTGAAATGCTTTTTCCTTTGATGTATACTGATATTGTATAAAAATTTCACCGAGAAAGGAATGGCATCATGAAATATAATAATCTTGTACTTGCCGACTCTATGGTTTTTGACCGTTCAAGAAAAAAGGAGCCTCTAAACGGCCCCTGGAACTACGGCATTGACCAGTATGACCACTTTCTTGAAGGCAACTGGCAAAACGAGAAGATGACCGACAGAAACGGTTTATCACTTCCGCTTGACTACTCGTTTGACGAATGGCCGCTTATGAATCTTCCTGTATGCTGGAACCTTTACGAAAAAGAACTCAAACTCTACGATGGCAGCATTGTATTTACCCGCAAATTCGAGTATATCCCCATAGAAGAAAACGAGCGCGTTATTTTAAAAATAGGCGCTGCAAACTATCTTGCGAGAGTATATCTCAACAAGCAGCTTTTGGGTATGCATCTCGGCGGCTCTACCCCCTTCTATTTTGATATTACGGAACATATCGACCGCCACAACCGTATCATAATTCAGGTTGACAGCACCAGAAGAGAATCTCAGGTTCCCACTCTTGCCACAGACTGGTTCAACTATGGCGGAATCTACCGTGACATAGAAATTTTCCGCGTGCCGAATGTATACATAAAAGACTTCAAGATCGCGCTTGAACCAAATTCTGCTTTCAAGAAGATCCGCGCTTCTGTCACCGTTTCAGAAAAGGCAAACGGCGCCGCAACTCTTTCTATTGACGAGCTTAATATAAATAAGGAAATCAAGCTTGAAAACGGCTACGGAGAGATTGTTTTCGACGCAGAGCCAAAACTCTGGTCGCCCGAAGAACCAAAACTCTATACTGCTGTTGTTTCCTACGGCGAAGACGCGATTACCGACAAGGTCGGTTTCCGCGAAATAAAAGTAGACGGTATGGATATCGTACTTAACGGCGAGTCGATTTTCCTTCGCGGCGTGTGCGCGCATGAGGAAAGCGTGGAGAACGGCAAGGCACTCACAGACGAGGAACGTATCGAAAACATTATGCTCGCAAAAGAGCTCGGATGCAACTTTATGAGAGTTGCACACTATCCTCACAGTGAAAGAATGGCGCAGCTCGCAGATGAAATCGGAATTTTGCTCTGGGAGGAAATTCCCGTTTACTGGCATATCGCATTCAAAAACGAAGATACGTACGCCGATGCAGAGAATCAGCTTGCCGAGCTTATAAAGCGCGACTACAATCGCGCAAGCGTTATCATATGGTCGGTCGGAAATGAAAATCCCGACACCGACGAGCGCTATGAGTTTATGGGCAGACTTGTGGACTTTGCTCACGCCACCGACAAAACAAGACCCGTTTCAGCCGCTTGCCTTGTGTTCCATAATGCAATTGCAGACCGCCTCGAAAAGCATCTTGACATCATTGGCGTTAATGAATATATCGGCTGGTACTCCCCGAACTTCAAGTTGCTCCCCGAGTTTTTTGAAAACAGCAAACCGACAAAACCCGTTATTATCACCGAGTTCGGTGCAGATGCGCTTTCAGGCTACAGAGGTACTATAACCGACAAGAGTACCGAGGACTTTCAGGAATATTTCTACGAAAGACAGACCGCTCTTTTCCCATCTGTTCCTTACCTCAAGGGAACTTGCCCGTGGATACTCTATGACTTCCGTTGTCCGAGAAGAACGCACTATTTGCAGAACTACTATAACAACAAGGGTCTGCTGAGCGCAGATAAAACCCATCGCAAACTCGCATTCTACGTTATGCAGAAATTCTATAAGGGGATGAAAAAGTAATGATTCATTCTTTTCTGCTCATAGGTCAGTCAAATATGGCGGGTCGCGGTGCCTTATCCGAGGCTGAAAAAATCAATACAAAAAACATCAAGGTACTTCGCAACGGACGTTGGCAGAGAATGTACCGCCCTGTAAACTGTGACCGGAGTTTTTCCGGAGTCTGTCTTGCAGAAAGTTTTGCTGAAAAGTATGCCGAAAAATACGGCGTTGACGTTGGTCTCATTCCTGCGGCAGACGGCGGTACAAGTGCCGGACAGTGGAAAGAGGGCAGTCTGCTCTTTGACCACGCGATTTATCAGGCGCGCCTTGCAATGCGCACTTCAACCATCGCGGGCGTACTCTGGCATCAGGGCGAAAGCGACCGTTTACCCGAGCGTGTTGCACCGTACAAGGAAAAGCTCAAGGCAATAATCGAGGCGTTCAAAAAGGAGCTTGACCTCTATGACGTTCCGTTTCTTCTTGGCGGACTTGGCGACTTTTTAGGTGACTGCACGTTTGACGAGCATATGAAAAACTGCGCACTTATAGATTCACAGATCAAAGAGGTTGCAGACGAACTCCCGATGGTCGGCTACGTTTCGGCAAAAGGGCTTACCTCAAACAGTGACCTTCTGCACTTCAACTCAAAATCGCTTTACGAATTCGGACACAGATATTTTGACGAGTTTGAAAAGCTTCGCGACCCGAATAAAATTTTCAAAGAAAAACCAAATCCCGACGATGCGCTTCGCACGTCGCTTGAATTACTGTAAAGGATACGATTATGAAAATTACCTTTCGTTGGTACGGTCAGGGCGACTCTATCAGCCTTGAAAAAATCAGGCAGATTCCCTGCATAAGCGGAGTTGTTACGGCTGTTTACTCCACTCCCGTCGGTGAAGTGTGGTCAAACGAGGAGATCGCCGCACTTAAAAAGCAGTGTGAGGATGCGGGACTTGAATTTGAAGTTATCGAAAGCGTTCCCGTACACGAGGATATCAAGCTTCGCCGCGGCGACTACAAGCGCTATATCGAAAACTACAAGGAAGACGTTGACAAAATGGACCCGACAAAGATGACTCTTCCCGGCTGGGATGCATCCTATACGCCGGATGAGATGAGCGGTCTTATTGATGAATACAAGAAAATCGGCGAAGAAGGTCTCTGGAAAAACCTCGAATACTTCATTAAAGAGATTATCCCCGTTGCAATCGAGTACGACGTAAAAATGGCGATTCACCCCGATGACCCGCCGTGGCCTATCTTCGGCATTCCGAGAATTATCACAAACGAGGAAAATATCGACAGATTTTTGTCCCTTTACGATGACGTTCACCACGGTCTTACCCTTTGCAGCGGTTCGCTTGGCTGCACAAAGTCAAACGATTACACCGCGATGGTTCGCAAATACGGAAAAATGGGTAGAATCCACTTTGCCCACGTAAGAAACGTCAAAATTCTTGAGGACGGCTCGTTTGAAGAAAGCGGTCACCTTTCAAAATGCGGCTCACTTGACGTCGTTGAAATTCTTAAGGCATACCACGAGTGCGGTTTTGACGGATATCTCCGCCCTGACCACGGCAGAATGATATGGGGCGAAACAGGCAAACCTGGCTACGGTCTTTATGACAGAGCGCTTGGTGCTATGTATATGGCGGGAATCTGGGAAGCCCTTGAAAAAGGAGAAAAATAAATGAAATTACCCTTTAATATTGACCTTGGCGGCAAGGTTTGCGTCGTCACGGGAGCGGGAGGAGTTCTCTGCTCTATGTTTGCAGAGGCGCTCGCAAGCGCAGGTGCAAAGGTTGCGCTCCTCGACATCAATGGCGATGCGGCAAACGAACATGCCGAAAAAATCCTGAAAAACGGAGGAGTTGCAAAGGGGTATTCCTGCAACGTGCTCGACAAGGAAAGCCTCGAAAAAGTTCACGGTGAGGTTGTAAAAGACCTTGGAAGCTGCGATATCCTGATTAACGGAGCGGGCGGTAACAATCCGCGAGCAACTACCGACGACGAGTATTTCGCTTCAGAGCATATCGGAAGTATGAAAACCTTCTTCGACCTCGACAAAGACGGCGTTGAATTTGTTTTTAATCTCAACTTCATCGGCACGCTTCTTCCCACACAGGTGTTTGCGGCAGATATGACCGAAAAAGAGGATGCCTGCATCATAAACATTTCAAGCATGAACTCCTTTACTCCTCTTACAAAGATTCCCGCATACAGCGGTGCAAAAGCGGCAATCTCCAACTTTACCAAGTGGCTTGCGGTGCATTTTTCAAAAACAAATATCCGCTGCAACGCAATTGCCCCCGGCTTCTTTGTAACAAAGCAGAATGAAAAGCTCCTCTTTAACGAAGACGGTACCCCAACTGCACGTACAGGAAAAATTCTCGCAAGCACTCCCATGGACCGCTTCGGCAAGCCCGAAGAGCTTGTCGGGACGCTGATGTTTCTTGTATCCAAAGAGGCTTCCGGCTTTGTAAACGGTGTGGTAATACCGGTTGACGGAGGCTTCTCGGCTTACAGCGGAGTTTAAAATATGCAAAAAACAAGGTTGAAAACAACCTTGTTTTTTTATTGCAGAAAGGATAAGTTTGTAGTATAATATTTTAAAAACGCAGTAAAGGTACTTTTATGATTTTTCTGATTTTTGCAATTCTCAGCAGTACGCTTGTTTCCGTAGTAATGCGGTTAAGCACGGGAAAGGTTCAAAACAACGTCGGTATGCTCGCGGTGAACTATCTTACCTGCATTATTGCGGCTGCTGCATACGTAGACGGCTTCAGATTTCTTCCTCAATCCGAGGAACTTACAAAAACTCTTGCCCTCGGCGGCATAAACGGTTTTTTGTACCTCGCTTCATTCGTAATTTTTCAGTACAGTGTCAAAAAAAGCGGGGTTGTTCTGTCCTCGGTATTTATGAAGCTCGGTATGCTCGTTCCTATAGTGGTTTCGATTGCTTTTTTCGGTGAAGTACCTACCGTCCTGCACATTATCGGCTTTGCGCTTGCGATTTCGGCAATCATTATGATTAACAAAAAGGGCGGCGAAAGCGAAAAAATCAGCATTTCAACGCTACTTTTGCTTCTTTTGTTCAGCGGAGGTGCCGAAGGTATGAGCAAGGTGTTTGAGGAGGTCGGTCTCCCCTCTCTTTCCTCGCAGTTTTTGTTTTATACGTTCGTGTCCGCGTTTGTACTCTGCATTTTATTTATGCTTTTTAAAAAGCAGAAAATTTGCAAAAACGAACTTATTTACGGCTTTGCCATAGGCATACCGAATTTCTTCTCGGCAAAGTTCGTGCTCCGCGCACTTGCCGATATCCCCGCAATTATTGCATTCCCATCGTTTGCGGTAGCAACCATCCTTGCAGTAAGCCTTGCGGGCGTGCTTATATTCAAAGAAAAGTTAAGCAAACTGCAGTGGGCTGCCGTTGCGATAATCGTTATAACCCTTGTGATTCTCGGAGGAAAATAAAATGAGTTATGTAAATTTCAGTTGCGAAAAGCTTGAAAAATTCTGCACCGCGGCATTTGAACGCTTTGGATTTTCAAAGGAAGATGCTTCGCAGATAACCGACGTGCTTTTGCTTGCCGACCTTTATAACGTACGCTCACACGGCACACAAAGACTGGTAAGATATCACAAAGGCATTGAAAACGGCTCGATAAAGGTTGATGCAAAGCCCGAAATCGTCTTTGAAACTCCCGTTTCGGCTGTAATCGACGGTCACGCGGGTATGGGCCAGCTTATTTCAGCGTTTGCGATGAAGCTTGCAATCAAAAAAGCCAAGGAAGTCGGTATGGCGATGGTATCGGTAAGAAACTCAAACCATTTCGGAATCGCGGGATACTATTCCAAAATGGCGTGCGACGAGGGGCTTATCGGCATAGCTACGACAAACTCCGAATCCCTTATGGTACACACAAACTCAAAGCAATCGATACTCGGCTCAAACCCGATAGCGTTTGCGATGCCCGCAGAGCCGTATCCGTTCTGGTTTGACGCGGCAACGGCAGTTGTTCCGCGCGGAAAGCTCGAGGTGTACAACAAGGAAGGCAAGGAGCTTTGCGACAACTGGGCAGTCGGCGAAGACGGCAAGGTTTCAAGAGACCCTTCCCACGTTCTCAGCTGCTTTACGGCTAAAAAAGGCGTAGGCGGAATTCTCCCCGTTGGCGGCGCATCTGAAGAAAGCGGCTCGCATAAAGGCTACGGCTACAGTATGATATGCGAGATTTTGTCGGCGATAACCTCGTTTGGCGCGACCTCTAACCACCACGTAAGACAAAAGGGCGTCGGCGCAGGTACCTGCCACAGCTTTACCGTAATAAATCCCGCGATTTTCGGCGATGCCGAGCTTATGAAAGAGAATCTTTCTGCCTTTCTCGGCGAGCTTCGTGCGGCTAAGCGCGCAGACGAAAGCGTACCGATTTACACCCACGGAGAAAAGGAAATTCTCTTCAGCGAGAAAATAAAAAAAGAGGGCATCGACGTAAACATCAATACCGTTGCGGAAATGGTTGAAATGTGCAATTATCTCGGTATGGACAGCGAAGAATATCTCGGAAAGGTAGACATAAGCGGAGCAAAAGCTGGACTTAACGCCGATACGTATAAGGTCTGACGTTTTAACCTTGCAAAATTGCAAATATCTATATAAAAATTTCAGATAGCACTCCGTTTCGTCACTTTTATTGACAGCAAAAAGTTAAAATTATATTATTAAATTGTAAATATATTTTAGGAGGTACCATTATGCGCACCGGACTTTTTAATATCATATTTGCTGTACTTTTTGCGTTTACACTTTGCACGGTTGCATTTGCGGCGGAAAGCAGCGTTGTCTTTCTTGCCGACGGCGGCACGGGTGACGGTACAACCGTTTCTTCCCCCGTCGGAAGCCTCGCAGATGCCTACTCTGCCCTTGGCGGTGGCGGAACAATCGTCATTTGCGACAAGTACACTGTAGATTCGTCGGCTTTCATCGCTCCCGCTCATAACGATAAGATAACCATTACCTCTGTATTCGGCGAAGTCGACTACCGTAAGACCCAAAATGCCGCTCTTATTCTTAAAGGCCACTTCTATTGCGGTGGCGAAACTCTTATTGACGGAGTGGAAATAGTCAACGCGGGCAATTATAAAGGAATTTTTGCTGCATATAAAAAACTCACCATAGGCGAAGACGTGGTATGCTCCTTTGACGAAAGCGTTACCGACGTATATCCGTCTATTGTCGCAGGTACGTATAAGGACGTAAGCAACGTTTCAGGCACGGTTGACGTATACGGTGGCTCGTGGCAGAGAATAAGACTTGGAAGCTCGGATAGAAACGCAACAAAAGCAGACGTTGATTTCACAATTCACGGCGGCGAATGTCTCGAAATAGTATACCTCTGCAGCTCAAAAAACCATAGCGGCAACGTGACGCTCACAGTAAACGGAGGTACGCTCTGGATGGGCATCTTCGGCACGTCGTTTACACACGGCTCGGGCACACAGTACACCTTTAACGGTAATATGAATATTGTCATCAACGGTGGCGATATCCGTGGCAGAATCCGCCCGCAGTACACAAAAGCAGGCAATCTGACAGGCAGTTTCAACGTTACCGTAAACGGCGGCGAATTTGCGCACTGCGCAGAAATTGTCGGCACGGTTGGCATAAGCAGCACTATGAGCAGCCGAATTGTATTCGGCAAAGACTTTGATAAAAATGCAGCCGAGGTCGGCAAAACCACGTTCACAAATCCTCTCCGCTACTGGGGCGCAGACCCATGGCTCTTTTTCCATGACGGTTGCTACTATTATACCACGACCGCAGGCGACAAGCTGACACTTTATAAGGCGGCAAACATCGGCGACCTTTCGAGAGCGGCGGGAACTATCATCTACGATCCCGAAGACGGTCACGAGTGGTCCTGCAATATGTGGTCTCCCGAAATCCACTACTTCTCCGAAGAGGAGGTAGGCAAAAAGAATGCGGGCTGGTACTGCTACGTGGGTAGCGACGAGGGAGACGACCTCAACTACAGCGGTCAGCGCGCATACGTAATCAAGTGCCTTGACGGCGATAATCTTATGGGAAGATGGGGACATCCCGTAACGGGAGAAGTCAACGTTCCGCAAAAGGTTCTCTTCACCGACAGCGACTACAATGAAAACGAGCTCTGCGGCGGATGCTCCAAGCTTGTTATCGACGGTACTACCTACATCACCTTTGTAAGCGAAGTGGGAAGAGATACCGACAACTTCTACCAGACGCTCAATATCGTAAATATGGAAAACCCGTGGACTCTTGTAGGCACTCCCACAAAGCTCGCTGAGCCTACCGAAAGTTGGGAAATGGTCGGCAGCGGAGACGGCATACACCCCAAAACCGTTGAATGTACCACTGCAGTTTACGGCGATGACGGCTCTATATACCTTGCCTACGCAGGAAGTGCATACTGGACGTCCTGGTACTCTGTCGGTCAGATAAAATACCTTGGCGGAGACCCGATGGATGCGGCAAACTGGGAAAAATCAAAAGACCCGCTGTTCTCAAAATCCGCAGAAGTTACAGGATGTGCACACGCCTGCTTTGTAACAGATACCGACGGTAACCGTTGGGCATGTTATCACGGCTACGTCGCATACGATGAAAATACGGGCAGATATGCATTTGTCGAGCCTTATTCGGTAAGCGATGAAGGCGGTCTTGTAATCGGCAACGGAAGCGGACATCCCGCTCCCCTTTCCACTGTTTACGAAACAAACGTCAACCCCGCTTCACTCGCAAGCAAGGTAGAGTATTTTGGCGCATATGACGTAAACGATGACGGTGACGTTAACTTCAAAGACGTTATCGTTCTTATAGAAATGGTAGTCTCCGGCAAGACAGATGCAGGAATTTTAGATATTCTCCGTTTTGCAAAAGCACTCTAAGTTAAAAACAAAAACCTCGGCTTTTGTCGAGGTTTTTGTTTACACTATTTCTTATTTGTGCTATAATCTATTAAAATCTCTTTCGGAGGTAAATATGGAATACGTTTTACTTACCGCACTCGGCGTCGGTGGCGCAACAGTTTTCGGCGCGCTTATCGGCTTTATATTCAAAAATATTTCGCACAAATTCTCGGATATCGTGCTCTCGTTTGCCGCGGGCGTAATGCTGTCGGCGGCTGTGCTAGGTCTTGTTATCCCCTCGGTCGAATACGGTGGAAAATACGGCATTGCAGTAACGGTTGTCGGCATCTTTGCAGGCGCGCTCTGCCTTAACTTTATCGACAAGCTTGTGCCTCACCTGCACCGCATTGTCGGTGATGATATCGAGGAGCATAACAATGCGGGACTTTCAAAGGTATTGCTCTTTGTTATTGCAATAGCGATACACAATCTTCCCGAGGGAATTGCGGCGGGCGTCGGATTTGGCGCGGGCAACACCTCGGAGGCGCTTATGATTGCAGGCGGAATCGCACTGCAGAACGTTCCTGAGGGTATGGTGATAATAGCACCTATGCTTTCGGCGGGAGTGTCTGTAAAAAAGACGTTTATAATTGCCGTTATCACAGGCCTTGTCGAGGTTTTAGGCACGCTTATAGGCTACTTTGCGGTAAGTGTCGCTTCGTTCATTCTCCCGTTTGCACTCGCCTTTGCGGGCGGAACAATGCTCTACGTTGTAAGCGATGAAATGATTCCCGAAACGCACTCTCACGGCGGCGAGCGCGGTGCGACGTATGCTCTGCTCGTCGGCTTTTGCGTTATGCTTATCGGTGACGTTCTGCTTGGGTAAATTAAAAATTATGGGAACACAAAACCCAACAAATGCGGTAGGGGACGGCGCCCTCGACGTCCCGTTTTTGCAAGGGTTCGCGGGCTGTCGAAGGCGCCAGCCCCTACATTGTCATTGACATAGATGCTCTGCTAAATATTAATTTTCAACATTACAACAAAAAAGGACTGCTTTCGCAGTCCTTTTTGTTTTTTAGTTAACTTCGCTCCACTCAGCAACTGCTTCTGCATACGCTTTGTTGATAAGCATAAGCATTGCGTTTGCAGAGGGCT
>JAFYPS010000186.1 GCA_017547395.1 Clostridia bacterium | reverse complement strand
GCGGTATCGCGCTTGCAGGTAAGGTAAACGGTGAGAATTATCGCGTTTACTGTGCTATCGGCGACGGTGAAAGTGAAGAAGGTCAGGTTTGGGAAGCGGCTATGTTCGCATCTCACTACAATCTCGACAACTTTACTCTCTTTGTTGACCTTAACGGTCTCCAGATTGACGGTAAGGTTACCGAGGTTATGAATCCCACTCCCCACGACGAAAAATTCAAGGCATTCGGCTGGAACGTTATCGTTATCGACGGTCACAACTTTGAAGAAATTGAAGCGGCTGTCGAAGCGGCAAAGGCTACCAAGGGTAAGCCCACCGCTATTATCGCTAAGACCGTAAAGGGTAAGGGCGTCTCCTTTATGGAAAATCAGGTTGGCTGGCACGGCAAGGCTCCGAATGACGAGCAGTTCGCTACAGCTATGGAAGACCTGAAATAATAAAGGAGGTAAGAAACAATGGCAGATAAGAAAGCAACAAGAGAATCCTATGGCGAAGCGCTGGTCGAACTCGGCGCACAGTATAAAAATCTCGTAGTACTCGATGCCGACCTTGCAGAGGCTACCAAGACTTGCAAGTTCAAGGCGGCATATCCCGAGCGCTTCTTTGACTGCGGTATCGCAGAAGGCAATATGATGAGCGTCGCAGGCGGTCTTGCAGCATCCGGCTGCATTCCCTTCGCTTCTACCTTTGCAATGTTTGCAGCAGGCAGAGCATTTGAGCAGGTTCGTAACTCCATCGGTTACCCCCACCTCAACGTTAAAATCGGCGCAACTCACGCAGGTATCACCGTAGGTGAGGACGGCGCTACCCACCAGTGCAACGAAGACATTGCACTTATGCGCACCATCCCCGGTATGGTAATCATCAATCCCGCAGACGACGTAGAGGCAAAGGCTGCCGTTAAGGCTGCTATCGACCACAACGGTCCCGTTTATATGCGATTCGGCAGATATGCAGTTCCCACTGTTAACGGTGAGGACTACAAGTTCGAGCTTGGTCGCGGTGTTGAACTTCGTGACGGCAAGGATGTTACGATCATTGCAACAGGTCTTACCGTTCATATGGCTGTTGAAGCGGCTGAAATTCTCGCGGCTGACAACATCAGCGCTCGCGTAATCAACATTCACACAATCAAGCCTATTGATGCTGAAATCATTACCAAGGCTGCAAAGGAAACCGGTGCTATCGTTACCGCAGAGGAACATAGCATTATCGGCGGTCTCGGAAGTGCAGTTGCTGAAGTTGTGGCTGAAAACTGCCCCGTTCCCGTTCGCCGCGTAGGTGTAAACGACAAGTTCGGTAAGAGCGGACAGGTTCCCGAACTCCTTGAAGAGTACGGTCTCACCGCTGCTAACATTGCAAAGCAGGCAAAAGAAGCCATCGCAATGAAGAAGTAAATAATTAAAAGGCGCCTATGTACATATAGGCGCCTTTATTTTTTTGCAATATAACACTACTGTAAATTAATGTTTAAATCAGGAAACCAACTTGTCATCCTGAACGAAGTGAAGGATCCTTGCGCAAAAATTTTAACCATAGCCGGCTTGGAATGACAAGGAAAATGTTATCTCGTCAGGATTCTTCGCTGCGCTCAGAATGACAAACAGGTGTACTTACATCGTGCGCTAAACTATAATTCATCTCCCTATTGACATTTTTTTATGACTATGATATAATTAGTGCAACCGATTGCATTAGGAGAGTGCCAATGTCGAAAATGACGATATACAAGCTTGCAAAGCAGCTTAATATGACACCCTCGATGATAAGCCGCGCTTTTTCCCCGAACGGCAAAGTTTCAAAGGAAAAAAGAGAGCTTATTCTCGAAACCGCAAAAAAATATGATTTTGTTCCAAATAAAATGGCATCACGCCTTTCAATGAAGTCTATACGAATCGGCATAATCATTAACAGTAGCTTCACTATCAATGCCGAAAAGATGATAAAAGGCGCGGAGCTTTCATATGCCGAGCTTAAAGATTATAAGATATCATATGACGTAACGCTTGCAGACATTTCCAAGGATCATACGTTTGATTACAAAGCGGTTTTTGAAAAATACTCTGCGTATGACGGCATAATCGTAGCCGGCTTCAGCGCAGAAAAATACACAGAAGATTTAAATAAGCTTTACTCGAAAAACAACAACCTGGTTCAGGTTCAGGCAATAAACGAGGAGGCAGAATATCTTTTTGCTTCAAAACATAACGAAAAATTAGCGGCTGCAATAGCGGCTGAATTCCTTTACAACTGTCTTAAAAAAAGTGAAAGCAAAAACATTCTGCTCTACATCGGAGACGAAGAAAGTCTGCTTCACAAAAGAGCAAAGGCAGCTTTTGAAGATGCTTGCTCTAACTTTGGACTTAAAATTATCGAAACAATCAGTACGAAAGGAAGCGCTGAAAAACTCACGGACGCTACACGCGCCGCCTTTGATAAGCATCACGGCAATATTGACGGAATATATTCAACAAGCGGTTTTTCATATCCGATATGCGAGTTGCTCGACGGCAAGAAGGCTGATATAGCTTTCGTCGCTTTTGACACTCACGAGCAAATCAAAAACTATCTTGAAAAAGGCGTTATTTCTGCAACGATTTCGCAGAATCTGTCTCTGCAGATGAAATATGCCTTTGAAAACCTCGTAAAACACATAATTAATGACGAAACACCGCAGAAAACCATTTACACCGACGTTCAGCTCGTTATGAAGAGCAATATGCATTTGTTTGATTGACAAATGTATATTTTTTAAGCGCGGTGCAACCGATTGCAAATAAAAAATTTAACATACAGGAGAAACAAAATGAACAAGTACGAAAGACTCACAGAGAAACTCAAGAACCGCGAAAAGGTTATCGGCACAACAATGATTCTTATCCAGAGCCCCATTATTGTTGAGCAGATGAATCGCGACGAACTCGACTTTATCCTTTTTGACGCAGAGCACGGCGTTTTTGATACTCAGAACGTTGTAAATCAGCTTCAGGTTTGCCGTCTTATGGGACTTCCCGCATTTGTACGCGCACAGGACAGCGAATATCACCTCATCGCTAAGGCTATCGATATGGGCGCTGACGGCGTTATGCTCCCCAGAACCGAAAGTCTCGAGCAGCTCCGCACTGCCGTTGACGCTATCTGCTTCCATCCGGCAGGAAGAAAAGGTATGGGCGGACACGGTCAGATGCGCCGCGGTGAAGCGTTTGGCGAGTTCAAGCGTTTCCTTATGCCCCAGATTGAGTCCCCCAAGGGTATCGAAATGCTCCCCAAGATGCTTGAAGAGTACGGCGAACACATTAGCGCAGTTATGATCGGTCCCTACGACCTCTCTGCAATGGTAGGTACTCCCGGCAACATTACAAGCGACATTATGGTAGAGTCTATTCAGAAGATTTTTGACATTTCCAATTCATACGGCAAGTCTTGCGGTATATTCTGCAATGACGAGGTTTATGCACAGAAATGGCGCGATATGGGCTGCAACGTTCTTTGGACCGGCGCTGACAAGGACTTCCTTATGCGCGGCTACAATCAGGAAATCGCAGCACTTATGGAAATCAAATAAGGAGAATTTAAGATGAAAATAGTTATACTTGACCATCCCAGAGAAAACCCCGGTGAAATCGACTGGAGCGGTTTTGAAAAATTCGGCGAAGTTGTAAAATACCCCCGCACTCAGGAATGCGACGTTGTGGAACGCATTGGTGACGCTGACGTTGTTTTCCTTAACAAGACTGTTGTTACACGCGAAGCGCTTGAAAAGTGCCCTAACCTCAAGTTTATCTCGGTAATCGCTACCGGATACAACACAGTTGACGTAAAGGCGGCAGCAGAACTTGGAATTCCTGTTGCAAACGTTCCCTCTTACGGCACAGAGGCAATCGGTCAGCACGCTATTGCACTTCTCCTTGAAATTACCAACCGCGTTGCTCACCACGACGGCGAAGTAAGAAAAGGCAGAAACAACGGCGTTGGTGACTGGTGCTTCTGGGACTACTCCCCTATGGAACTTGAAAACAAGACTATCGGTATTATCGGTCTTGGCAGAATCGGTCAGATTACAAGCCGTGTTGCTCAGGCTTTCGGTATGAAGGTTCTTGCATTTGACTCTTACAAGAACGAATCTCTCATCAACGAAAACTGCCAATACACCGACCTTGACACTCTCCTTGCAAAGTCTGACGTTATTGCGCTTCACTGCCCTCTCTTCCCCGAAACCGAAAACATCATTAACAAGGACACTATCGCAAAGATGAAGGACGGCGTCATCATTATCAATAACAGCCGTGGCGCACTTATCGTTGAAGAGGACCTTGCCGAGGCACTCAACAGCGGTAAAGTTTATGCCGCAGGCCTTGATGCAGTAAGAAACGAGCCCATCACTATGGACAATCCCCTTCTCTCCGCTAAAAACTGCTATATCACCCCCCACATCAGTTGGGCAGCACTTGAATGCAGACAGAGACTTATCGACTACTCTCTCGACAACCTCAAGTGCTATTTGGATTCCAATCCCACAAACATCGTTAACGGAGTAAAATAAGATGCAATATTCTTACGTAAAAGGCCTTGATAAAAAGGTCTCAAAGATGGTTTTTGGCACTGCTACCCCTCTTCTTTTTGCGGCAGTAGCGCCGAATGCAACCAAGGCTGACGAAGATGCAGCTTTTGCGCTCCTCGACAACGTTTTTGCCCACGGCATCAACACCTTTGACTGCGCTTCGCATTACGGCGAAGAAATTATGGGAAGATGGATGTCGGCACGCGGCAATCGCGACGAGTGCGTTATCATCACAAAATGCGCCCATCCTAACAAATGGCGCGACAGAGTAACCGATTTTGATATTCTCTCCGACGCGCACGATTCGCTATCGAAGCTCGGCACAGACAAAATCGATCTCTATATGCTTCACCGCGACAGCCACACGTACCCTGTAGAAAAAATCGTCGACACCCTTAATCTCCTCCACAAGGAAGGCAAAATTGCGGCTTTCGGCGGTTCTAACTGGACTACGGAAAGAATTGAAGCCGCAAACAAATATGCAAGCGAAAACGGTCTTGTTCCGTTTACTCTTTCAAGCCCTAACTTTGGTCTTGCCGAGCAGGTCAACGACCCGTGGATAAGCGATGCTAAATTTGCAGACGGCTGTGTTACCATTTCCGGTCCCGAAAACGAGGGAGCGCGCAAATGGTATGCTGAAAACGGTATCCCCGTATTTGCATATTCCAGCCTTGCAAGAGGCTTTTTCTCAGGTGCATTCAAGAGCACCGAGCCGGAAAAGGCTAAGCAGATTATGGACGAACCCGGTATTCTCGGCTACTTCTGCGATGCAAACGTAGAACGCCTCAGCCGCTGCGAAGAACTCGCAGCAAAATACGGTGTTACCGTTGCACAGATTGCTATGGCTTGGATTTTCTGTCAGCCTATGGACGTTTTTGCTATCTGTGCTCCCATAAACAACGAGCAGCTCGAAAGCAACATTGCGGCTATGGAAATCAAGCTTACAAAAGAAGAGCTTGCTTGGCTCGACCTTAAATAAGAGGTGAAATTATGAAACCCTGGGAAGGATATTTCAAACCTACTAAAATCTTCGGCAACCTCTATTTCGTAGGCACCGAGCCTGCATCAACCCACATTATTGATACGGGCGACGGTCTTATTATGCTCGACAGCGGTTATCAGCACTCGCTTTACCTCGTTCTGCACAATATGCATTTGCTTGGGCTTAACCCGCTCGACCTCAAATATATCGTTCACACACACGGTCATATCGACCATTTTGGCGGAACACGCGCACTTGTTGAACTCACGGGTGCAAAAACGTTCCTCGGCAAAGAGGACCGACAGTATGCAAACGGTGAACTTGACCTTTCGTATGCAAAAGAGCTGAAAATGGAGTTTAACGAAACGTTTGAGCCTGACGTTCTCCTTAGCGATGGCGATCTCATCACTCTCGGCAACACCACCATTCGCTGCGTGCATACTCCCGGACATACCCCCGGTGCAATGTCGTTTATATTCAATGTGACTGACGGCAAGGAAACCTACGTTGCAGGACTTCACGGCGGTATGGGAATAAATACGATGTGCAAGAAATTTCTCGACAAGTATTCCCTTTCCTATGACTGCCGCGAGCAGTTCAAAAAAGCAATGGACAGACTTAAAGAGGAACACGTTGACATCTTCCTCGGCAATCATATGCAGCATAATCATACTATTGAAAAAGCGGCTGAAATTTCAAAAGGAAATGAAAAAGCGTTCATTGACCCCACCGAATGGGCACCGTATGCCGATTGGGCAAAGGAAAACCTCATCAAGATGGAAGAAAAAGAACGCGCTGCTGAAAACGCATAGCAATAAAAATCCCCCCGTTTAACGGGGGGTATTTCCTTTTCGGGCATAGCCCTAGGGATACTGGCGACGCACAAGTGCGTTTTAGTGTTGGCCTGCCAGCCATGCAATTGTTACTTACTACCCATAAATGGGTCCCGTGGGT
>JAFYPS010000185.1 GCA_017547395.1 Clostridia bacterium | reverse complement strand
GAAAGGAGTTTTACAATGCCAAGATTATCAATGAAAGCCAAACAAGAGTGGGCGTTCTTCATACATCCGATAACGCACCGCCGCACTTATAACGAAATATGCCGCAGTTGCACCCACGATTGTAAACAGAGTTTTCGAGCGAAGCTCATCGAGTGCTGCCAATATGAAAGTAAAAGGGCGGTAAATTATGTACGTAAAAACGCACCCAATCACAACAAAAATCAAGGTGGTAACAAAGCAACAGAAAGATACTACCCGCCTTAGAAAAGCCGCATACAGAGGATAAAAAAGACAAAAGCCGCACCATTTTAATACAAAAAATCGAGTGAAAGGAGTGAGAGCGTTTGAACGCAAAATTTAAGTGGTGGGAAGCCGAAACGTTTGCTTTTGTAAGAGTCCCAAAGGCGATCTTAACACACCCGTCATACACGGGTCTATCGGCAAACGCCGCTCTGCTCTACGGAATACTGCTTGACCGTATGGGTTTATCTGCGAAAAACAAAGAACGGTTTACTGACCGCTACGGCGATGTGTTCGTGTACTGTACCCTAAAAGATATATGCGAAACACTTTCCTGCGGACACGATAAAGCCACAAAAATGCTAAAGGAATTGGAAATGTACGGACTCATCAGCCGCCTGCAACAAGGCAAAGGCAGACCTGCCCGCATCTATGTTCACAAGTTCCTATCAGAGCCATAGAGTGCGGTTTTTCCGCATTAAAGACTGCGGCTTTTTAGCAAGAAACAATACTTAGGTTAATAACTTACCTACCGAAAAAGAAATAATTAGGAGGCACTTACAATGACAGATAAAATAGAAAAAATCAAAATAGATACACTTATTCCCTTTGCGGATCACCCGTTCAAAGAAAGAAGCGGCTATGAACAAACAGAGCTTGTGGAGAGTATTCGAGCCAATGGTACGCTCGTTCCCATAATCGTTCGTTCTTCTTCGGCGGGTAAATATGAAATCATCAGTGGACACCGCCGTGTGTCAGCCTGCAAGGAGTTGGGCGTTGATACAATCCCCGCTATCGTGAAGGAATTAAGTAACGAGGAAGCTATTATAACGATGGTGGATGCCAATCTTCAAAGAGAAAATTTGTTGCCGAGCGAGAAGGCTTTTGCTTACAAAATGAAGGTAGAAGCGATGAAACGCAAGGCAGGCAGACCGCAGAAAAATTCATCGCAAGTTGCGACAAATATTGATACCGCCGCAGAAATCGGTCAGCAGTTGGGTGAAAGTCGAGATCAAGTTTACCGCTATATCCGCCTTACAAACCTGATCCCCGAACTGCTGAACTTGGTGGATGAACGCAGAATTGCATTCACTCCCGCCGTCGAATTTTCTTATCTACCCGAATACGAGCAACGGGTTTTATATGAGGAAATACAGTATGCCGATGCTACTCCCTCACTATCTCAGGCACAACGTTTACGAAAAATCAGCGAACAAGGACGGCTTTCGGTTGACTCGGTTTTTGCTGTGTTAAGCGAAGAAAAGCCCAATCAAAAAGAACAAGTCAGATTTATGACAGAGGATATACGCAAGTATTTTCCCAAGAATTACTCCAACAAAGATATGCAACAGACCATCATAAAGCTCTTGGAGAATTGGCAAAGGAAACGAGAGCGTAATGCAAGGGAGGAACGATAATGAACACCGAAAACAATAAAATCACATCCGTTTTTGCACCGTTTGCAGAAATAACCACAGAGCCGACCATTTACAAAATCGGTGGCACGACCTACGAGGTAACAAGCCATTTTGACATAGGCGGCAAGGAAACTGTGCTTGAACAGTTCGAAGCCTTGCTGACGGAACACAAGATGATATAGACCGCACAATCGACAACGGCGCATTGCAAGTGTATAATAACCACACATTGCAATGCCCGGTTGTCATCGGAAAGGAGAAGATTTATGACAACGAATACAAATTTACAAGGGCAAGAAAACGAAAAAATAACCGCCTTGTATTGCCGTCTTTCTCAGGACGATAATCTCGAAGGCGAAAGCAATTCTATATCCAACCAAAAGGAAATCCTTATGGACTATGCCAAAAGGCACGGTCATCTGCACCCGCAGTTCTTCGTGGATGACGGCATAAGCGGTACGACCTTTAACCGTCCCGGATTTATTGAAATGCAAAATCTGATTGAAGCAGGAAAGGTTGCTACGGTCATTGTAAAAGACCTCTCACGTTTCGGCAGAGAGCATTTACTGTGCGGACACTACACGGAAATCGTGTATCCAACGCTTGGCGTAAACTTTATTGCCATACAGGAAAACGTGGATACCACAAGAGGTATGGGAACGGAAATGATGCCGTTTCACAACATATTTAACGAGTGGTATGCGGCTCAGACCTCTAAGAAAATTCGTGCCGTCCACGAAATGAAAGCAAAAAAAGGTAAGCGTATCGGATCTTCTGTTGCTTACGGATACAAGAAACTTGTTGTTGACAAGGAAACCGCAACTGAGCAGGAAAAAGAACAGTGGTATATTGATGAACCCGCCGCAGAGGTGGTAAGAAAAATCTTTGAAATGTGCCTTGCAGGGAAAGGTCCATCGCAGATCGCAAGACAGTTGGAAAAGGAAAAGATACTTACTCCCACCGCATATTTTAATTCCATAGGCAGAAAAACAAGTAATCCTGCACCGCAAAATATATATCGGTGGTCATCGAGTACCATAGAAAACATCCTCGAAAATCAGCAATACACGGGGTGTACTGTAAACGGAAAATCCTCTACTATCAGCTATAAGATACACAAAGTAGTAGAGAAATCAAAGGAAGATTATCAGATCATTCCCAATACCCAAGAAGCAATTATTAGCGAAAATATGTGGTTAAGGGTGCAGGAACTCCGCAAAAATAAGCGTAGAAATTCTTCAACGGGTAGAAAAAGTCTTTTTTCGGGATTAGTGTACTGTGCGGATTGTGGCTCAAAATTACACTTTTGTGCTTCAAAAAGTCTTAAACCCAACCAAGAATTTTTTCGCTGCGCCAACTATAAGGACGGCAGAGGGACTTGTGATATTCACTTTATCCGCAATGTTGTACTTGAACAAATCGTGCTTGATGCTATCCGTGAGTTAGCTGACTTTGTTGCTTGTTACGAAAACGCCTTTACCTACCTTGTCGCAAAGAAAAAGGGCGAAAACGATAACCAAAGAATAAAAATGTTGCAGGCTCTCATAGAAAGCAGCAGAAAGCGAATTGCGGATTTAGATCGCCTTTTCTCCCGTATTTACGAAGATAACATTAACGGTAAAATTAGCGACGAGCGTTATAGTCGTATGGCGAGCGAATATGAGAATGAACAAAATCGGCTGATGGCTGTTGTAGAGGAAAGTGAAAAAGAGATGGCAGAATTGCAGAAAAAGACCGTTGATTTGAGAATGCTACTTTCGGGACTCCGAGAGTTTACAGAGATACGGGAATTGTCCCCGATCATCGTAAACAAGCTCATCAAACGCATTGTAATTCACAAAAACGAGAAAAAGCACTCTCACAACAACGTAAAGGTTGAAATTCACTTTACCGCAGTTGGATTGTTCACCGTACCGCAGGAGCAGGAGCTTTTGCAGATGATGGAAGAAATACGAAAAGAAAAAGAAATATCACAGAAAACCGCATAAATGAAAAGGGTGTAACCCCATTTAATGAGGTTACACCACAATTTCATAAATACTTCCTTATTAGCACTCGGCTAATTCGGTTGCGTTTTTATTTTACCGTTATTTTCCTTCCTTAAACCTTGCAAGCAGTCTCTTTCTGAATAGATCATAGGGACGGCAGGGCTCTGTCTTCTTGCCCCATCTGCGGTTAAAGGGAATGGCGTTGACGTCAGCATTGGCACGTGCGGTATTGACAAGACCGTTTTCGTAATAATCGTAGAACACGTATCCGTCACGGGCAAACTCACGCTGAGTACGGTTAAGGGTAGCTATCACACGTCTGTCAGTTATGGGACGGTAGCTTGAGTCAAGAGATGACGCCACGTATCTCTCAACAGCATCAAGCATCGCAGGATCCTCCCCGTAAAGACGGCGCAGCGAATCAAGCAGAGCAAGAGCCACGGAGGTTGAATCCGCTATCTTGATATCCACTAAAAAAACGGTGAGCCTGGTATCGTAATGCACAAGCTGAAGACTCTTTCGTCTGTCGAAATAAAAGATCTTACAGCCCCAGGCGTATACTCTGTCCCCACGGGGGATGCCCTTCCCGACTCCGGTCACCGACGTTTGCTTTTTCTCGGGCAGGGGCATATGATATCTCTCAAAGGTTTTCTTTGTAGCGCAGAAGATCATCCTATCCCTCCCATATTCATTTTCCTACATATATTATAATAGAATGTTTTTAACTTTTCAAGTAGAAGCACTAAGATTGCTCCGCTAATTTCTTCTGCCGCCGTATTTCCTACTCAAAAAG
>JAFYPS010000184.1 GCA_017547395.1 Clostridia bacterium | reverse complement strand
TCTCCTTAGTTTCGTTTGTTGTGGTTGTAATAAAATCACCGAGAGCAAAATCTGCTGTTCCATTCTTTAAGGGCTTTGCAATATTTTCAGTTGTTGTGGGAAGAACGGAATAGTTGCAGCCGAGATATTCGCAAACCGCATCGAGTATAGAAAGTGCAATACCACCGGTCACGTATTCTCCGTCATTTTCGCAGTAAGGAGTGAGAGCAACGTCAAGAGCGATTACAAATTCGCCGTTGTCATTTTCAAGCTCCTTGGGGACGTACTTGTAATTCTTGTCCTTGAACTAGCTGTTGAGTATGCTGTCAATGGTGCCATTTTCCTTGAGAGCTGCGAGAGCCTTGTTGAGCATAATTTTGTATATCTTACTGGTTGTGGCAAACGTTACGGCTCCGTTTCCGAGAGAGTCCTCCAAAACGGTGTATCCCGCATAATCCGCAACAAAGCTGTTTGCAACGTTGCGGTCAAGCACGGCGCAGTCTATATCCTTGAGGTTGAATGCGTTGTCAATTTCAGGAAGAGTGGCGTACTTTACGAACTCGCAATTGTTATCGGTACGGTATGTGCTAAGTGTGTCGGTTGACTTTGAATTCTTGATCATACCGATATTCAATTCACTCAGATCATCCTTTGAGGTTATTGTCTTGCCACCGCAAGAAGCGAGCGTAAACAACATAACTGTACACATAACAAGTGCAATAATTCTTTTCATAATAATCTCCATTCCGCCGCCGAAAAGGCGGCACAAATAATTTGTTGAAGTCCTCGGTATATTACTTTACGATCTTGAATTTTGTACCGTTCGGGGTATCCTCAAGTACAATACCGCGCTCAAGAAGCTCTGCACGGATTCTGTCAGCCTCGGCATAATTCTTTGCCTTCTTTGCTTCGAGACGGAGATTTATCATCTTGTTAATCTCATCTTCAAGAGCCGAATCAGCACCCTCGCGCTTAAAGCCCATAAGCTCTGTCAGCTCAACAAGGAGAGAGTACGCATATTTTACGCTCTCGCCCGATGCGTGGTCTTCGTTAACAAGAGAGTTTACGTCTCTGACAAGGTCGAATATTACCGAGATAGCATCAGCGGTGTTGAGGTCATCATCCATTTTTGCAATGAATTCTGCTTTTCTTGCGTCAACACTCTCCTTGACTTTATTGTCAAGCTCGCCTGCTTCGGCAGATTTGAGATAGAACTCAGCGCTGTCAAGACAGTTGAAAATTCTCTCAATAGCCGTCTTTGACTGCTCGATAATGTCCTTCGAGAAGTTTACGGGACTGCGGTAGTGTGAGCTTAAAATGAAGAAGCGGATGGGCATATAGCCGTACTTTTCGGAAATCTCACGGACTGTAAAGAAGTTACCCGCAGACTTTGACATCTTCTTGTTATCAATATTTATATATCCGTTGTGCATCCAGCGGTGAGCAAACGTGCAACCGGTAGCGCACTCGGACTGAGCGATCTCATTTTCGTGGTGAGGGAATGTTAAGTCCTGACCGCCACAATGGAAGTCAATAGACGTGCCGAGGTACTTGAGTACCATAGCAGAGCACTCTATATGCCAACCCGGTCTGCCAGGTCCCCATGGACTTTCCCAGCTCGGCTCACCCGGCTTAGCCGCTTTCCAGAGTGTGAAGTCAAGAGCATCCTCTTTCTGCTCGCCGACTTCGATACGAGCACCTGCTTCAAGCTCGTCAATGGGCATATGAGAGAGTTTTCCGTATTCTCTGAACGTCTTTGTACGGAAATAAACGTCGCCGTTCTGCTCGTATGCGTGACCTCTTTCGATAAGAGTTTTTACAATGTCGATTATCTCGTCGATATTCTCTGTAGCCTTGGGATGAACAGTAGCGGGAGTAACGCCGAGGCCCTTTGCATCGGTGAAGTATTCGCCGATGTACTTTTCAGCAACGTCTTTGACGGTAATGCCTTCCTCGTTTGCGCGCTTGATCATCTTGTCGTCAATGTCGGTAAAGTTCTGAACGAACTTTACGTTATAGCCTCTGTACTCAAGGTAACGGCGTAAAAAATCAAAAATCACAAAGCATCTTGCATTTCCTATGTGAAAATAATTATACACGGTAGGTCCGCAGGCATACATTTTTACATTTTTTCCGTCTATGGGTTTAAATTCATCAAATTGTCTTGTAAGAGAGTTAAAAAATTTCATAAGATGTGTGTTTTCCTTTCACAACTAACTTTGAGTATTGTTTTGCGACTCGTCAAGTCTTTGCTTTAATACTGTTATCTGGCACTGAAGCCTTATAAGCTCCTGCGCAACGGGGTCGGGAATATGAATCTGATCCAAATCCACCGCCTTGCCGCCTGGGTCGTCGGCGGGACTTTGTGTGTCACTCTGACCGCAGGGGGATTTTGCTTTGGGAAATATTATTCTTGCAGGAACACCCACGGCGGTTGCACCCTCGGGCACTTCTTTAAGCACCACCGCACCTGCGGCTACCTTGGCATTGTCGCCAACAGTAAATGGTCCTAACACCTTTGCACCCGAGCCTATCATAACATTGTTGCCCAAAGTGGGATGGCGCTTTCCGCTGTCCTTTCCCGTACCGCCCAGGGTTACGCCCTGATATATGGTACAATTATCGCCTATTACGGCGGTTTCGCCAATAACAACACCGCTTCCGTGGTCAATAAGCAGACCTTTTCCTATGGTTGCTCCGGGGTGAATTTCAACACCCGTTAAAAACTTTGCATTCTGGGATATCATTCTGGCAATAAAAAACATCTTTCTTACATAAAACCACTTTGCTATTCTGTGATATATCACCGCGTGAAGTCCCGAATACAGAAAAAATA
>JAFYPS010000183.1 GCA_017547395.1 Clostridia bacterium | reverse complement strand
TGTTTTGTTTTTGACTGGCAGGTCAATTACATCTTAACACAATCGGAGGATTTTCTGTTCATCGGCAAAGCCTCTTTTGAACCACGCGACTATCGCGTGGTTTTCGTTTTACAATAAAAGGCTGAACGGGAGATTCCGTTCAGCCTTTTGAATTATAACAGTCTTTTTCTCAAATCCTCGGGGGATTTCGGTGAGAGAAATGCAGGCGGTATGTCAAACACCGTCTTGCATCCGTACATACCCACATTCTGCATTTTCACCGCTGCGCGCGCATATGCAACTAAAACCGACGACGTGAATTCGGGGTTTGAATCGAGCTTCAGCGAGTATTCGATAATATTCGAATTTTCCTCGCTTATACCCGTCTTTCCGCTGCGGATTACAAAGCCGCCGTGCGGGATACCGCTATGGTCGCGTTCAAGTTCTTCCTTGCTGATAAAATGCACAGTTGTGTCATAGTCTGCAAAGTAGTTCGGCATAGTCTTTATCTCGTTTTCAATGCGTGCAAGGTCGGCACCGTCCTTGGCTACGACAAAGCACTCACGCGTATGCTTTTCTCTTGTAGAAAGGGTGGGGTTTTCTCCGTTTCTCACTGCCGCAAGTGCCGCTTCAACGGGAATAGTGTACTGTCTTGCATCAAGCACGCCGTCAATGCGGCGGATAGCGTCGGAGTGTCCCTGACTTACGCCCTTGCCCCAGAAGGTATAGTCTTTTCCGCTTGGGAGAATTGCTTCGCCGTAAAGGCGGTTCAGAGAGAAAAGACCGGGATCCCAGCCACAAGAGATAATTGCAACGCTGCGAGCCTCGTTTGCGGAGGCGTCTACGTTTGCAAAATGTTCCGGAATTTTTGCATGGGTATCAAAACTGTCAATTACGTTAAAATTCTTTGCAAGCTCGGGTGTCTGCGCCGGCAGGTCCTTTGCACTTCCTCCGCAGAGGATGAGAACGTCTATCTTTCCTTTGTGATTTAAAATATCGTTTACGGAAAACACTTTTGTACCGGTAAGCGTTTTAAGAGTCTCGGGAGCGCGCCTTGTAAACACGCCGTAAAGTTCCATATCGTTATTCTGTTTTACTGCACACTCAACGCCGCGGCCGAGATTTCCGTAGCCTACAATTGCAATTTTAATCATTAGTATCACCCCTTGGTAAATATACTTAATTATATAAACTAAAAATATCAAAGTCAATGCTTTTTATTTAAAACGGGGTGATAGCGTGAAAGCTCAACTTGCAATATGTTTTGCATAGATTATTTCACGCCTGAACTCCTCGCAAAACAGGACCCATCCCGTTTTGCCGCACAAAGTGCGGTACCGAGGATTTCATTTACTTTTTGTGCCGCGCCCCGCGGCGGAATGGAGATTAATATGCTTTCAAGTGTAACGGCGGCGCTGGTTTTTCTGACAGGCGGTTTTTTCACCGTCAGGTTTCGCGCATTTTACGCTTTAAGACCTGTAACGGTGCTGCGCGCAATGCCGCTTGAAAACGGGGTTTCGCAAATGCTTTTATCGCTTGGCGGCACTGTAGGAGTCGGGAATATCGTTGGCGTGGCAGTTGCGCTTTCTATTGGGGGCGCGGGTGCGGTTCTGTGGATGTGGGCAGGCGCGTTTTTTTCTATGGCGCTTAAATATGCAGAGATAACGCTTGGTATGCTTACGCGCCGTAAAATCAACGGTGAAACCGTTGGCGGAGCAGCGGTGTACATAAAAGATAAGCTCGGAAGCGTAGCGGCATTGCTTTTTTCCATACTCCTTATCTGCGACTGTATAATGACGGGCGGAGTGGTGCAGAGCAGTGCCATAGCCGAGTCGGTAAGCGTTGCCACGGGCGCTTCTCCCGTCGCGGTTGGGATAATGCTGAGCGTTACGGTCGCGGCGGTCTTCTTTCTAAAGGTAGACGTGTTTCGCCTGTCCGTATACGTTGTTCCTCTTATGAGTCTTGGATACGCAGTATTTGCGCTATGTATAATAGCGGCAAATATTTCTTCTGTCCCGCCGCTTTTTTCTAAAATTTTCAGCTCTGCTTTTTCTTTTGACTCTGCGGCGGGAGGTGTACTTGGAATTTTTGCGGGCCCTGCATTGAAACAGGGAATTGTAAAGGGTCTTTTTTCAAACGAGGCGGGAGTCGGTACCGCACCGTCTGCACATATCGCATCGGCTGAAAGAGAACCGTGCAGACAGGCACTTTTCGGAATTTTCGAGGTTTTTGTCGACACAGTGCTGATGTGTACGCTGACTGCATTTTCGATTTTACTTGCCCTTGGCGACGTTACGGGAAAAAGCGGCGGCGCATCTATATGCGCTGCTGCCTTTGAAAGCGTTTTCGGCAGTACGGCTCCGCTTATACTCGCTGTTTTTATTTCGCTTTTTGCTTTTTGCACGGTAATATCCTTCGGCTATTACGGAATGCAGAGCCTGTCGTTTTTCGGTGCCCGCGAACGGGCGAAAAACGTTTTTATGATTTTGTACTGCATTTCACTTTTCGCAGGCGCTGTCGCCGCTCCGAGTATCATATGGGAAATATGCGACCGTGTAGTCTGCCTTATGCTTATAATAAATTCTACCGCCGATTTACTTTCGCAAAATGAAATCTGTACTGCGCACAAAAAGTTTTACGTCCACATTGGGAAATACGCTTCAAGCGCATCGAGAACACGGTCGCGTTCTTCACTTCGGACAAAGAATGATATTCCCATATCAGAGAAGGACAAAAATCGCGGTGAAATATCGTAAAGACGGCAGAAACGGGCAAAATGCATTGTTATCCCCTTGCTTCCCGAAATTCCCATACCGTGCAAGGTTATTTTACACAAGGGCTCAGGTGCGCTCTCTGATTTTTGAGCGCGAAAGAGTGTGTCCCCGCCCGCGAGCGATAGATATGACGGTGCGGTTTTTGGTGAAAACCGTTTGATTCTCGTCGGAAATACCGATATATTGTCTTCGGCACTGAAGCCGCGTATATCTGTCAAGTACATAGTTACCTCCAAATGAAAAAGCTACGGAAAAAATCCGTAGCTTTTTACTTCTATTACATTTTACGCAATTACAGTACGCGGAGTGTGGAAACGTTTCCGAGTTTTTCGAGAATTTTGTCAAACTCGCTTTCGGTAAAGTATTTTTCGGTAACGTATGCACCGCCAAGGTCTTTTACATCGCCAAGCAGAGCGAGTGTATTTTTGTCGTCAGTGCGAACGTAGCGGCGGCAAGCGAAATCAAGACTGCTTATAACGTCGTTTCCGCCATCTCTTACGAACTCGGGAGCAAACGACGCATCGCCGTCCTTTAAGATAGAGAGGATATCGTTTGCAACTGCGCTTGCGGTCGGGTCGGCACCTGCACCGCGTCCGTAGAACATTGTCTGACCGAGGGTATTGCCCTTTACAGTGATGCCGTTGAACACGTCGTCAACGTGTGCAAGGGGGCTCGCCTTGTCGCATACGAAGGGAGCAACTATAAGGCAGGGCTTGCCATTTTCAAGAACCATTCTGCCAAGCAGTTTTACCGCATAGCCGTATTTGTCAAGCAGCTTTACGTCATCACCCGAAACCCCGCTTATTCCAACGGTGCGCACCTTGTTTGCATCGGGGAGAATACCCGTTGCAAGCGCAGTGAGGATGCAGATTTTGCGGCAGGTGTCAATGCCTTCGACGTCGGCTGTCGGATCTTTTTCGGCATATCCTTTTTCCTGAGCCTCTTTCAGTGCGTCCGCATATGACTTGCCGTATTCCTTCATCTGCGTGAGGATATAATTGGTAGTGCCGTTCATAATGCCGCTGATTTCAACTATCTCGTTTGCAATAAAATCAGTCACGAGAGGGCGTATTATCGGAATTCCGCCACCAACGCTTGCTTCAAATGCATATGAAACACCGTTTTCGCGCGCAACTTTCGTGAGCTCCTCGCCAAACGTTGCAACTACCTCTTTGTTTGAGGTTACAACGCTCTTTCCCGCCTTAAGGCACGCAAGAGAAAAGTCGTATGCAGGGTGTGCGCCTCCCATTGTTTCGGCGACAAGTGTGATATCTTTGTCCTTTTCAATTATCGAAAAATCGTGCACAACGCGGCTCTCATATGGAGTGCCCGGGAAGTCTCGCAAATCGAGAATGTATTTGATATTTATTTCGTCGCCAACACGCTTTTCAATAATTTTTTTATTGTTTTCAAGAAGGTCCGCGGTACCTTTTCCTACGACGCCGAGACCGAGAATGGCTATGTGTTTCATTGTGGATTAATCCTTTCTATTTGCAGAATTCGTCAACGTATCTCGTGATGGCATCCGAGATTATCTTAATTGCTTCTTCGGGTCCTTTGACTTCGCCTGCAGCGGCTTCCTTGTTTTCAAGAGCCTTGTATACTGTGAAGAAGTGCTGCATTTCCTCAAAGCGGTGCTTCGGAAGCTCGGAAATGCTCCTGTAGTTGTTGAAGTTTGGGTCACTGAAGGGAACCGCAATTATTTTTTCGTCGTTGTGACCGTCGTCAATCATAGTAATTACACCGATAGGATAGCAACGTACGAGCGTCATCGGTTCTATAGACTCCGAGCAGAGAACAAGTACGTCGAGCGGGTCGTTATCGTCGCCGTACGTACGAGGGATAAAACCGTAGTTTGCGGGATAGTGGGTGGAGGTGTACAGAATTCTGTCAAGGCGGAGAAGACCGCACTCCTTGTCAAGCTCATATTTCTTTTTCGAGCCTTTGGTGATTTCAATAACGCATTCAAAATCTGTTGGGGTAATGCGCTTTGGATTCATATCATGCCAGATGTTACTCATTTTTTGACCTCCGCTAAATTAAGTAATATATATTATACACTATACGTTCGAATATTGCAAGAAGAAAAAGGAGCCGCTCGGCGGCTCCCAAAGGCAAAGATTTTGCGGGCATATTTGTAGGGTACTTATAAAAGCTCACCGTCCGAATCGCGCGAGTTTCGGAAGTACTCTGCTAAAAACCTCTGCCCGATGGCAGTATATGCATATATTACCTTGTATGATATGAAGATTTTTTGAAAAAGCATAGATTTTTGTAGTAATATGTGATATAATACTTCGCGGTAAAAATATTTTTGGAAAAGGAGGACCATATATCATGAGTGACGGCAGCTTGGCTGACGGGAACTTGCGAGGGAAGAATAATTTTTACGTGCTTTTTGAACTTATTTTGAAAAGCAGACTTATGTATTTCCTTCATTCCTGTCTGATTAGTTGATCGTCGTTTTTTATTTTAAACGACAAAACTAACTGGTAAGAATTTTTGGAGGAAAGAATTTTGACTATTTTTTGGCAGCTTGTGCTGCAGTTTGTACTTATTGGACTTAACGCGTTTTTTGCGTGTGCTGAGATAGCGGTCATCTCTGTGGGTGATGCCCGTCTTGCGCAGCTTATAGAGCAGGGAAATAAAAAGGCGGAAAAACTTGCAAAGGTTACAAAAGACTCTGCGCGTTTTCTTGCCGTTATTCAGGTAGCGATAACACTTTCGGGCTTTTTTGGAAGTGCGTTTGCCGCTGATAACTTTTCAGAGATAATTACCGATGCGCTCTACCGCGAGGGCGGTATGTTTTCAAGAGCGACTATCGATGCGTTCTCGGTAATTGCAGTAACTCTTATACTTTCGTACTTTACGCTTGTGCTTGGTGAACTCGTCCCCAAGCGTCTTGCGATGAAGCGCGGCGAAGAGCTTGCGCTTTCCATGGCGGGCACGATAAGCGTGCTTTCCACACTCTTCCGCCCGATTGTTGCACTCCTTTCTTTCTCAACAAACGTTGTACTCCGCCTTTTCGGCATTGACCCTAACGCCAAGGAGGAGACCGAATTTGAGCGAGATATCAAGGACCTTGTCGATCAGGGCTCAAGTCAGGGTGAGATAGACAGTGACGAGCGCGAAATTATACATAATATTTTCGAGTTTGATGAAATTACCGTCGGAGAGCTTGCAACTCACCGTACCGAGCTTTCCGTGCTTTACCTTGAGGATGATGTTGACGAATGGCATAAGATAATCGTTGATAACCGCCATTCATACTATCCCGTATGTAACGACACTGTGGATGAGGTCGTCGGCGTGCTTTCTGCAAAGGACTATTTCGCACTTGACTCTAAGAATCGGGACGACGTTATGAAATTTGCCGTTCGTCCTGCAAACTTTGTTCCCGCAGGCGTGCGCTGTGACGTTCTCTTCAAGAAAATGAAGCAGACGAGAAATCACTTCGCAGTTATTGTTGACGAATACGGCGGAACTACGGGTATTGCGACGATGAACGACCTTCTCGCTAAAATTGTCGGTGACTTTGATGACGTTGACGACGGTCCCGAAATCGAATCCGTCAAGGAAAACGTTTATGAAATCGTTGGTTCGGCAACGCTTGGCGAGGCCGCAGAGGCACTTGACGTCGAGCTTCCGCTTGATGAGTTTGATACCTTCGGCGGATATATTATGAGCCTTTACGGCTCCGTCCCCGAAGACGGTGAAGCGCCGATGCTTGAAACCGCGGACCTTGTAATCGACAGGTGTATCATCGAGGCGCACCGTGTCATAAGTGCCCGCGTTACCGTAAAGGAAAAAGACGAAGAGGAAGAATAACTTTTCAAGGCATAGCCGTTGGCTATGCCTTTTTCATATTATTGCAGAAAACGGCATACTATTCACCGAGGTGAGTGTATGAATAAAAAGAGCTCTTTTGAAGGAACTATACTTTCCGTACTGTCGATTATGCTTGTTTGCGTTTTTGCAACTTCCGTGTGGATGTATGATGAGATTTCGGAAAGCACGGATACGGGTGTGCTTGCGCATCTTGCGGCAGGTGTACGCGATTTCATAGACGAAAGCGATGCAGTCGCGGTATTTCTCGGTATAAGCGATGCTGAAGACAAAGAAAAAATAGCGGCAGAAGCGGCGGCGTACATAGAGAGATATAATGAAATTTATGAGAGTATTGAATAGGGCGCTTTTTATTTTTACGTCGGTAGTTCCGCTGATTACGTTTTGTTTTTGCGAAGCGGAAAATGCATTTTACGTAGCAATATCTATAGCCGTTCACGAATGTGCGCATCTTGCGGCACTTAAAATTTTCAAAGGGCGAATACTGTCTTTTCGCATAGCACCGTTTGGACTGTGCATAGACTATGATGCGGAAAGCCTTTCGCTTTTGCGCGAGCTTGCGGTATGTGCCGCAGGCTGCGTTTCAAATCTGCTTTTGACTTTAATTTCTCTTCTGATATACGCGGCTTTCGGAGTTGATACCGCCGTTATGCTTGCGCTTGTCAGTGCTGTGCTTGGGATGATGAATCTTTTGCCGATATATCCGCTTGACGGGTACAGGGTTTTAAACATTATTTTTTCTTTTTTTGTTTTGCCCGCCGCCGCCTTCAGAATATCGTTTTTTATAAGCGGAGTGCTTGCATTCCTATTCTTCGGCGTAGCGGCGTATCTCTTTACCACAGCACTTACGGGCGTCTTGCCACTGCTTTTTTCACTGTATATTTTTTCGGTGCATTCGAAATTTGCTTCATAAAGTGTTGAAATTTGAAAAACGGAGAATTTTGGAGAATTTGAGAGCATTTGAGAGAAAAAGTGAGTTTTATGCAAAGAAAATAAGGGATTTTACGGGTTAAATACGGGTAAATCAAGTTTTTTGCAAGAATTTTAGCGAAAAACTATTGCAATTCTAATGCATTTTTTATATAATTGGTATCAACGCGAGCTATGCGCATTTTGCAAATGCTCAATCGGTTAAAAAGGATGTGTATAAACTCAAGAAAATGAGCAAGCTGATTGAACTTGTTAACGTTGCAAAGTCATATGACGATACCCAGGTGCTTAAGGAAATTGACCTGTACATTCGCGACAAAGAATTTCTCACCCTCCTCGGCCCTTCCGGCTGCGGAAAAACAACCACGCTGAGAATCATCGGCGGATTTGAAACCCCCGATTCGGGCGACGTGTATTTTGACGGCAAGCGTATAAACGACCTGCCTCCATATAAACGAACTGTAAATACGGTATTCCAGAAGTATGCGCTTTTTCCGCATCTTAACGTGTATGAGAATATCGCGTTTGCACTCCGTCTTGCGAAAAAGAGTGAGAAGGAGATTTCCGCAAAGGTAAAGGAGATGCTCCGCATCGTTAACCTTGAGGGATTTGAAAAAAGAAATATCGAAACTCTTTCGGGCGGTCAGCAGCAGCGTGTTGCTATTGCACGCGCACTTGCAAACGATCCTAAAGTTCTGCTTCTTGACGAGCCTCTCGGCGCACTTGACCTCAAGCTCCGCAAGGATATGCAGGTTGAACTTAAAAAGATTCAGCAGCGTATGGGCATTACCTTTGTTTACGTAACTCACGATCAGGAAGAGGCCCTTTCCATGAGCGACACCGTTGTTGTAATGGATAACGGTATCATTCAGCAGATAGGCACTCCCGAGGATATATATAACGAGCCTGCAAACGCTTTCGTTGCCGACTTTATCGGTGAAAGTAATATTATTGACGGAATTATGCACGCAGACGAGCTTGTCGAATTTTCCGGACATACTCTCCGTTGTGTAGATAAGGGCTTTGCAAAGGACGAGCCTGTTGACGTCGTTATCCGTCCTGAGGACGTTGATATGGTTGACGTTGACAGTGTTCCGATACACGGCGTTGTCGATACCGTTACCTTCAAGGGCGTTCACTATGAGATAATCGTAGACGTCGACGGCTTTAAATGGATGATTCAGACTACCGATTATGCAGAACCCGGCAAGGTAGTCGGACTCCGTATTCTCCCCGAGGAGATACACGTTATGAAAAAGTCCAAGTACTCTAATCTGTACGGTGACTATTCGACCTACTTTGACGAGCTTGACGAAGCTTCGAAGGAGGAGTCGGGGGATGCAGAATAAGTCTTTGATGGCGCGCATAATGGCGGCGCCCCACGTTGTCTGGTCGGTACTTTTTATCGTAGCGCCGATGATGTTTGTATTTTACTATGCATTTACCGACAAGAGCGGCGCGTTTACGCTTGACAATATTGCACAGCTTGCAAGTCCGAGTTATCTAACTATCTTTGTGCGCTCGGGTGCATTTGCTCTTGTTGCAACCGCAATATGCCTTCTTGTAGCGTACCCTCTTGCATATGCGATTTCCCGTGCCGAGCCTAAGATGCAAAAGCTTTATATTATGCTCACAATGCTTCCCATGTGGATGAATTTCCTTATCCGCACTTATTCCATTATGGCAATTATTGAGGATACCGGATTTATTAATTCACTGCTTACAGGGCTTGGACTTGATCCTATTCATATGATAAATACCGACGGTGCCGTAATTTTCGGTATGGTTTACAACTATCTGCCGTATATGGTGCTTCCGATACATACGGTGCTCTCAAAGCTTGACAACCGTTTGCTTGAGGCATCTGCGGACCTTGGATGCACGCCTGTCCGCGCCTTTTTCAAGGTTGTTATGCCTATGTCCCGATCGGGTGTCATTTCGGGAATTACTATGGTGTTTGTACCGTCAGTCAGCACCTTCTATATCTCTCAGAAACTCGGCGGTTCGAGCTTTGACCTCATAGGCGATACTATTGAGCGCCAGTTCCAGACTGCGTATAATTATAATCTCGGTGCGGCAATGTCGCTTGTGCTGATGATTGTAATTCTTATCTCTATGGCGATTATGAACCGCTATTCGGATGATGAAGGGAGCGTGGTTGTATGAAGCCGATGTCAAAGATTTACACTACGCTTATTTTCCTTATCCTTTATGCACCTATCGCAGTTATGGTGCTGTTCTCGTTCAACTCGAGTAATTCTACGGGACTTTTTACAGGCTTTTCACTTTATTGGTATAAAGAACTTTTTGGTGACCCCGCAACCCTTGAGGCACTGAAAAATACGCTTATACTTGCAGTAATTTCTTCGCTTGTTGCGACAATAATCGGTACTGTTGCGGCAGTGGGCATTTCAAAGCTTAAAAGCAAGCACGTAAAGAGTGCCGTAATGACGGTAACTAACGTTCCGATGATGAATCCCGATATTGTAACCGGTATATCGCTTATGCTTTTATTCGTGTTTGTAACGGCTGCGCTCGGAGCATCGCAGAGCCTCGGATTTTCCACCGTGCTTATCGCACATATCACGTTCAATCTGCCTTACGTTATACTTTCCGTAATGCCTAAGATAAAGCAGATGGACAAGCATCTTACAGAGGCTGCCCTTGACCTTGGCTGTACACCGTTTCAGGCGTTCTGCAAGGTAGAGCTTCCCGCGATTTTCCCCGGCATAATCTCGGGACTTATTATGGCGTTTACATTGTCGCTTGACGACTTTGTTATCAGTTATTTCACAACCGGCAACGGTTTTGAAACTCTGCCGATACGCATTTACTCAATGACTAAAAAGCGTGTTACCCCTGATATGTACGCGCTTTCGACCCTTATTTTCATAGCGGTTCTCGTGCTGCTTGTGCTTTCAAACGTTGCACAGGGTGACGGCAAGAAGAAAGCGAGGGCAAAGAAATGAAAAAACTTCTTTTAGTCCTTACTCTGGCTTTCGCCGTATGTCTCTCGGCTTGTGGCGAAACAAGTGAGAAGAAGGTTGTAAACGTCTATAACTGGGGCGAATATATTTCGGACGGCAGTGAAGGTTCGATTGATACCAATGCCGCTTTCGAGGAGTATTATTACGAAACCTACGGTGAGGAAATAGACGTTGTATATTCCACGTATGCTTCAAACGAAGATATGTATGCAAAGCTTAAGAGCGGCGCTGCGGGATATGACGTTGTTATCCCCTCGGACTATATGATTGCCCGACTCATAGAAGAGGAGATGCTTGAGAAGTTAGACTTTTCAAATATTCCAAACTATGCGAACATCAGCGATTCCTTCCGCGGTCTTTACTATGACCCAATGGGCGAGTATTCCATTCCGTATACCTACGGTATGGTAGGCGTTATCTACAATTCCATGGTTGTGGATGAAGAGGATACGGGCAAGTGGGATCTTATGTGGAACGAAAAGTATGCGGGACGTATACTTCAGTTCAACAATTCCCGCGATGCTTTCGGCACGGCAATGTATAAGCTTGGCATTGACGTTAATACCACCGACGTATCCGAGTGGCGTCGCGCACTTGAGGAACTGAAGGCACAGCAGCCGCACGTACAGGGCTACGTAATGGATGAAATCTATAATAAGATGGAGTCGGGCGAAGCGTCTGTCTCGTCATATTATGCCGGTGATTATCTTTCAATGACCGACAATAATGAGGATCTCGGTTTCTTCTATCCCGTAAATGACGACGGAGAGATAGTGACAAATCTTTTTGTTGATGCCTACTGTATTCCTAAGGGAGCGGCAAATAAAGAGCTTGCCGAGATTTATATAAACTATATGCTTTCCGAAGAGCCTGCGATTGCAAATGCAGAGTATATTTACTATGCGAGTCCGAACTCCGCAGTGTACGAAAGCGAGGTTTATATCGAGGATATGGGCGAGGAGTCAATGGCGGTGCTTTATCCCGAGGGCTTTGACTTTAAGGAAAAGTACAATACGCTCAGCTACCATAACCTTGACAGCGAAACTCTTGCACTTGTAAACAATCTGTGGGAAGAACTCAAAATCAGCAGCGCAACAGGCGACGGCGTTTACGTTCTTGCTATGCTGATAGTCATAGGACTTGTTGCTTACTGGATATACCACACTGTCCGCAAGAAGAGACGCGAAAGATATTACTAATAAAAAGGCTCACGGTCGTGAGCCTTTTTTAATCATTGACGGATTCGGTAATATATGGTAGAATAGGCGAAAAGGACGGTGTCTTGAATGGCTGATTTTGAAAAAGTAAATATACGCGGGGTAAATTTTCTTAACGTGACTCTTGACGAGGCAGCGACGGTTGGTGCCGAGATGCTTTCGGGCGATAAGGTATGCACTGTTTTTACCCCCAATTCTGAGATAGTGCAGCTCTGCATTGAGCAAAATGAATATTATGATCTTTATAACGGCGGGGATATGGTTGTTCCCGACGGAGCCGGCGTTGTAAAGGCGGCAAAGATTTTAGGCAAGCCGCTTAAAGGTAAGGTTGCAGGCGTTGAGCTGGGCGAGAAAATGCTTGAATACTGCGCAAAGAGCGGTGACAGCGCATTTTTCCTCGGTGCAAAGCCCGGTGTTGCCGAAGAGGCGGCAAAGAGAATGTGCGAAAAGTATAAGGGACTTAACGTTTCGGGCTGCGCTGACGGCTATTTTAAAAAGGAAGGCGAAGAGAGCGACGCCGTAATTGCGAAAATAAACGAGAGCGGTGCAAAGCTTCTTTTCGTGTGCCTCGGCGTGCCCGTTCAGGAAAAGTGGGTTACCGATAACAAGGAAAAATTCACCTCTGCAAGAATGTGTATGTGCCTTGGCGGAAGTCTTGACGTTTATGCAGGCAACGTAAAGCGCGCACCTAAAATCTTCATCAAACTTTCGCTTGAATGGTTCTACAGACTTCTCAAAGAGCCTAAGCGCATAGGCAGAATGATGAAGCTTCCCAAGTTCCTTATAGGCACTTATGCGGAAAAATTCAAAAAGAAATAGTAAAAATATCTAAAAGAATAGAGTTATTTTGCTTGCAAGTTAGAAAATTAACAAAAAAATGAAATTTTCACCGAAAAGTATTGTATAATTCAAAATTTGTGGTAAAATAGATAAGGATATGTATGTCATATCCGAAGAATCGTTTCAAAAATTTTTTATATATTCGGAGGACTAAGAAAATGGCAGTTAAAGTTGCTATTAACGGTTTCGGTAGAATCGGTCGTCTTGCATTCAGACAGATGTTCGGCGCAGAGGGTTATGAGGTAGTTGCAATCAACGACCTTACCAAGCCTTCCATGCTCGCACAGCTTCTCAAGTACGACACTGCACAGGGTGGTTACTGCGGTACTTACGGTCAGGGCCTTCACACTGTTGCTGCTGACGATGAAGCAGGAACCATTACCGTTGACGGTAAGACCCTTAAGATTTACGCAGAGAAGGACGCAAAGGATCTTCCTTGGGGCGATCTTGACGTAGACGTTGTACTCGAGTGCACCGGTTTCTACTGCTCTAAGGAAAAGTCTCAGGCTCACATCGATGCAGGCGCAAAGAAGGTTGTTATTTCTGCTCCCGCAGGTAAGGATCTTCCTACCATCGTTTACAGCGTAAACGAAAAGACTCTCACTGCTGATGACAAGATCATCTCTGCAGCATCCTGCACCACCAACTGCCTTGCTCCTATGGCAAAGGCTCTCAACGACTACGCTCCTATCCAGAGCGGTATCATGACCACCGTTCACGCATACACCGGTGACCAGATGATTCTCGACGGTCCTCACAGAAAGGGTGACCTCCGCCGTGCACGTGCAGGCGCACAGAACATCGTTCCTAACTCTACCGGCGCTGCAAAGGCAATCGGTCTTGTAATTCCCGAACTCAACGGCAAGCTCATCGGCTCTGCTCAGCGTGTTCCTACCTGCACCGGTTCTACCACTATTCTCGTTGCAGTAGTTAAGGGCAAGGACGTTACTGTTGACGGTATCAACGCAGCTATGAAGGCAGCAGCTTCTGCTTCCTACGGCTACAACACCGAGGACATCGTTTCTTCCGACATTATCGGTATGACCTACGGTTCTCTCTTCGATGCAACTCAGACCATGGTTGCTAAGATCGATGACGATACCTATCAGGTACAGGTTGTTGCTTGGTACGACAATGAGAACTCCTACACCAGCCAGATGGTTAGAACCATTAAGTACTTCGCAGAACTCAACTAATCGGATTTAAAACAAAAAGCTGCCTATGGCAGCTTTTTTGTTTTATATTTATTTATTGACATATAATGCAGATGTGTTGTATAATAAGGTCAATCTTTTTTTGGAGCAGTATTAATGAACAGTGTAATTATTCCAAGCGGATATAAGCCGCTTCTTGATGAGTATGATACTCAGCGAGCAATCGCATATATAAAACAGACGTTTCAGGGCGAGCTTTCCTCCGCTCTAAATTTAAAGCGAGTTTCCGCGCCCCTTTTCGTTACCGAGGAATCGGGTCTTAACGATAATTTGAGCGGTGTTGAGCGCCCCGTTTCATTTGACGTACCGGCTATAGGTGTGGATGCGCAGGTTGTTCATTCACTTGCAAAGTGGAAGCGACTTGCACTCAAGCGCTATAACTTCTCGGTTGGCAACGGACTTTATACGGATATGAACGCTATCCGTCGCGATGAAGAGCTTGACAATATTCATTCTATCTACGTTGACCAGTGGGACTGGGAAAAGATAATCACTAAGGAAAGCCGTAATACCGATTATCTTAAGCTTATCGTGAGTGCAATCATTGATGCGCTTTGCAACACAAATAACAGACTCAAGGTTCATTTTCCGCAGCTTCACACAAATATAAACCGCGACGTTAAGTTTGTTACTTCTCAGGAACTTGAGGATATGTATCCCGACCTCACTCCCGTCGAGCGTGAAAATGCCGTTACACGCGAGTTTGGTACGGTTTTCGTAATGCAGATCGGTGCAAAGCTCCGCTCAGGTAAGCCTCACGGCAATCGCGCACCCGACTATGACGACTGGCAGCTTAACGGTGATATCCTTCTCTGGAACGAGGTACTCGGCAGCGCGCTTGAAATTTCATCAATGGGTATCAGAGTTGATGCAAAGTCGCTTGCATATCAGCTTGACGTAGCCAACTGCAATCACAGAAGGGAACTGCCTTTCCATAAGATGCTTTTAAATGATGAGCTTCCGCTTACTATCGGTGGCGGTATCGGTCAGTCACGTCTTTGTATGCTGCTTATGGGCTGTGCGCACATCGGTGAGGTGCAGTCAAGCATCTGGGATGCGGAAACACATCGCATCTGCGAAGAAAACGGAATAAAACTGCTTTAAAAAAATCCCGCTCACCGAGCGGGATTTTTTATTATTCTTTTTCTGACTCTTCTTTCTTGGAGTGATGGCGGTGGTGGCGATGCGACGAGTCGTCTTTGTCTTCCTTTTTCGCTTCGTAAAGTATGGAAAACAGCAATCCGCCTAAAATATTTCCTGCTGCAGCGATAGCGAAGTATATGATACAACGGATATTAAGTGCGCGCGCAGCAAACAAATAGAACGCGTCACTGATGGAGTGGATAAATCCGCAGTATATAACTGCCGCCGCAGTAAGAACCGTAATCACGCTGCCGACACCGTTGCCTACGAGGCGGTGATAACAATGTGCGCTTACAAAAAGGAGCGCACCGCATAAAAGCGACTTTAAAAGTATTTCAATATACGGAACACTTACAAATTCTTCTGCAATAATTTTTGCGGCATCACCGTATATCGGTGAAAGTACAAGACCGAAAGCCGCTACACTGACCAGATTGCCAAGAAAAACTATTGCGAATAAGCCGAGGTTTTCGTTGACTTTTTTGGGGTTTGAAAAAACGTATCCGATTTTTCCGTCGGAAAAGCCGAGTTTAAGCGTGAGCATAGCGAGTATGCAAACTCCGAATATAACTGCCGATACAATTTTTGAAGAACCGTTTTCTATTCTCGCGATAGCGCCAACGGTAAATAATATTCCTGCAAGAATTGCAGAAAGGAATTGCTTGAAATTAGACATAATTATCCTTTCCCTTTCGTTTATTGCATATATTATTTTAGCACATTAATAAAATTAGTGCAAGAGTGTTTTTGTATTATTATGCTATTATGTGTCGAAGGCGGTCGATTGTTGCCGGGGCACATTCGGGGGTATCGGCAAGCGGAAACGGGATCCCAAGCCTGTCATATTTATCGGCACACATTTTGTGGAACGGTAAAAGCTCGATTTTTTCGGTACATCCGAAAGTTTTTGCTATCTCTGCAATTTTTTTAACACTTTCTTCACTGTCTGTGAAATCAGGAACAATTACGTGTCGCACAGTTACGCTTTTTCCCATTTCGTCACACGTTTTGAGAAATTCAACGGTTGACTCGAGCGAGGCAGAGAAGTACTTTTTATATCCTTCACTGTCAGGATATTTAATGTCGCAGAGGACGGTGTCGGTATGTAAAAGCACCTTTTTTACATGCTCATCCGGCTTTACGCCCGCGGTATCAAGCGCGGTGTTAACACCGCACGCATGAAACTTTTCAAAAAGCTCTGCCGCAAATTCGCATTGCATAAGCGGTTCGCCGCCCGAAAGAGTAACGCCTCCATTTTCGCCGAAATAGGTTTTGTAGCGAAGCACTTTTTCTACTATTTCATTAGCGGAATATTCATTGCCACCGCTAAAACTTTTCGTGTCCGGATTGTGGCAATACGGGCAGGAATAGGGGCAGCCTTGCATAAAAATCACGTATCTGAGTCCCGGACCGTCCACTGCTCCGAGACTCTGAAACGAGTGAATTCTACCTTTGACCATATTACATACAGCCGTGGAAGGTGCGTGCGATAACCTCCGTTTGTTGCTCCTTGGAAAGCTTATGGAAGTTTACCGCATATCCTGACACGCGGATAGTGAGGTTCGGATATTTTTCGGGATGCTCCTGCGCATCAAGAAGCATTTCACGGTTGAATACGTTTACGTTTATGTGCTGAGCCTTCTGCGCAAAATATCCGTCGATAATGTTAGCAAGATTTACGTATCTTGTTTCTTCGTCTGCGCCAAGTGCCTTTGGCACTATGCAGAAGGTGTTGGAAATACCGTCCTTGCAAACCGCATACGAAAGCTTTGCAACAGAGTTGAGCGATGCAAGCGCACCGTTTTCATCTCTGCCATGCATCGGGTTTGCACCGGGGGCAAACGGCTCGCCCGCGCGCCTGCCGTCGGGAGTATTGCCGGTCTTTTTACCGTAAACTACGTTGGAGGTAATGGTGAGAATGGAGAGCGTATGCTCTGCATTTCTGTATGCGGGGATCTTTTTAAGTTCGCTAAAGAAGAGTTCTACCTGTTCTTTTGCGATATCGTCGGCTTGGTCATCGTCGTTTCCGTATTTCGGGAAATCACCTTCGGTAACAAAATCGGTGATAAGACCTGTTTCGTCTCGGATGACCTTTACCTTTGCATACTTGATTGCTGAAAGCGAGTCGGCAAGAACCGAAAGACCTGCCGCACCGAACGCCATATATCTGTGTACGCGGCTATCGTGGAGAGCCATCTGGAGCTTTTCGTATGCATACTTGTCGTGCATATAGTGAATGATGTTCATTGCATTCACGTAAGTTTCGCAAAGCCACGGGCGATATTCGTTCATAAGGTCTACTACGGTGTCATAGTCGAGGTACTCGCCCTCGAACTTGTTACCTACGGGAGCAACTTGAGCGCCGCTCTTTTCATCTCTGCCTCCGTTAAGGCTGAGGAGGAGAAGTTTTACAAGGTTTGCACGTGCGCCAAAGAACTGCATATCCTTGCCTACACGCATAGCGGATACACAGCAAGCGATTGCATAGTCGTCGCCGTAGACGGGGCGCATTACGTCATCGTTTTCGTACTGGATAGAGTCGGTGTCGCAGGAAACCTTTGCAGCAAAACGTTTGAAAGCTTTTGGAAGATCCTTTGACCAGAGAACCGTGAGGTTAGGCTCTGCCGAGGGGCAGAGGTTATAAAGCGTATTGAGAATACGGAAAGAAGACTTTGTAACAAGTGTACGTCCGTCCTCACCCATACCGCCGATAGCCTCGGTTATCCACATAGGGTCGCCCGCGAAAAGCTCGTTGTATTCGGGAGTACGCAGATGGCGCGCCATACGGAGCTTCATAACAAAGTCGTCGATTATCTCCTGAATTTCGCTCTCTGTGTAAATTCCGTTTTTAAGGTCGCGCTCAAAGTAGATGTCGAGGAACGTAGACGTGCGGCCAAGGCTCATTGCGGCACCGTTCTGCTCCTTGATTGCGCCGAGGTATCCAAAGTACAGCCACTGAACGGCCTCGCGCGAGTCCTTGGCGGGAGAAGAGATGTCATAGCCGTACATATTTGCCATTTCCTTGAGTTTTTCAAGGAAGTCTATCTGGCGGTAAAGCTCTTCAAGAAGACGGATATCCTCTTCGCTGATTACGCCGCTTGAAATTTCTTTTTTATCCTTTTTCTTCTCTTCAATAAGGCGGTCAACACCGTAGAGCGCAACTCTGCGGTAGTCACCGATGATTCTTCCGCGGCCGTAGGCATCCGGAAGACCTGTGATAATGCCTGAATGGCGGGCAGCACGGATAGCCTCGTTATAAACGCGGAAAACGCCGTCGTTGTGCGTAGTCTTGTATTCAAATTCCTGTTCAACCTTGTCGGAGAGTGTGTAGCCGTATGCCTTGCAGGCTTTTCTCGTCATATTGATACCGCCAAAGGGGTTTACACCACGCTTTAAGGGTACGTCGGTCTGAATGCCGACAATTATTTCTTCGTCTTTATCAAGGTATCCCGGTGCGTACGTAGTCAAAGACGTGATAGTTTCGGTGTCTATCTCATAAACGCCGTCACGCTCCTGCTCAAGTTTGAGGAGAGCGTCAAACTTTGAATAAACGCGCTTTGTGCGCGCAGTCGGACCCGCGAGAAAGTCCTCATTACCTGTGTAAGGGGTATAGTTAAGCTGAATAAAATCGCGGACGTTGATCTCGTCCTGCCATTTTCCTTTTACAAAACCGTTCCATTGTTCAAACATATTGTTCACCATTTGCTGCCTTTTTGTGAAAACAAAAAGGCAGCACCTTTCAAAAATAATGAAAGATGTTGCCCAGACGGTCGGCAAACTGTTTTCCGAACCTCACCGTGGTAATCTCCACGAAGGCGAGACGCCTATATCCGTCAGAGGCCGGGATGACAAAATGTCATCGTATTGTTTACAATTTAATTATACCGATTATGAAAGTTTTTGTCAATACAAAAAGAATTTTAAATGGTGACGAAAAAATTGATGAATTTTGTGCCCGATTTAACAAACTTGCCGATTTCACCCGCTTTTCATAAAGATAATAAAAGTAGAATTTGCTTTACAAATTCTAATATTTATTATAATATGAAAAGAGAAACGGATGGAAAAAACAACAGACGTTTTTCGAGCGTTTTTAGTATAAAACGCAGACTATGAGGGAAAAATCGAGCTTCCCCGTCTCAAAACGAGCGACTTTGTCCCTGAAAAGGTAATTACTTTTTCTAAGGCGATGTCAAAAGGCTGCAAGGATTTTTCTTCTTGGGTAGTGTTCTATGAGCATGACGAAAAATTTGAGCGATTTTGGCGTAACCCTAAGCAATATCTTGATAAACTGAAAAAGTTCAAAGGTGTCATTACACCCGACTTTAGTTTGTACAGAAATATGCCATTGGTTATGCAGATGTGGAATACATATCGCGGACGGGCTCTTGCATTCTGGTTGCAAGATAACGGAATTGAAATTATTCCAAACGTGCGATTTAATGATGAACGTACATATGAGTTTTGCTTTGACGGAATAGAAAAGAATAAGACCGTTGCTGTTGGAACTCATGGATGTCTGAAAAGCAGAGAAGATAAAAAAATCTTCAAAGCCGGTCTTTGTGAACTCGTAAAAAGGCTCGCGCCCCAAACGATAATTGTCTACGGTTCAGCACCCGACAGCATTTTCACACAATATCGGGTTGCCGGAATAAATATCATTGTTTTTGAAAGCGAATTTGCACTGTCCAGAAAGCGGGTGACTGCTTAATGGGTGGCGGTGCAGGCGGAAATTTCGGTAATACTTTCGGTAAGATGTTGGATGTAACCAGCAATTTACTAACTGCAGCATCTTTAATACCCGGAGTTGATACTATCGCAGATGTCATTGCCATACCGATAGACTTAATGCGCGGAGATTTTGCATCTGCCGGACTTGATTTGATAGGCGCAATACCGCTTGTCGGAGAAATTGCTGATACTGTAAAAACTGCCAAGGTTGCCGATAATATTGTTGATGCTGCTAAAGCGGTTGATAAAGCAAGCGATGTAGCTAAGGCTGCTGATAAAGCGAGTGATATTGGGAAAGCGGTTAAAAATAGCACTTCATTTGCAGAGTTTTCTAAAAAGATACATGCTGGGAAACAAGGAAAGCATATTTTAGGACACAATAACTATCAGAAAGGAAAAAGCATTTTAAATATTTCTAATGAAACAGCACAAAAACTTGTAGATAAATATAGCGGAACGGGACGCAGAATAGGATCGAATAAGGAAATTGTTGATTTTAAAAGAATTATTGGCAAATATGTGGATCCAAAAACGGGAAAAACTTATGACACTACTGTAGGAACAATTCATTATTCAAAAACCGGAACGCATATCGTCCCCGGGCAACCTAAGTATTTTGGAGGATAAAGATGTATTACTGGAATGAAAATGAAGAAATAATTATAGGAACTTTTATAAATAAAGCAGACGAGTTCTATGGTAAAGATCTTTTGCTGAATTGGAGTGATGAAAATTCGATTGTTGCAATTTTTGATTCCATAATAGAAGATGAAGAAGATTGTGATATGAATGACGAAGAGTATGAAGAATTTTGGTCATTTGTGTTCAAAGCAGTGGAGGTGAAAGGAAAGCCGCCCGTGAGTATCACAGAAGACGAGTATTTCATAGTTAATTATCATAATTTTCCTGATGAAATTATTGTTGATGGAAAAAAGATAAATTAGTCTCACTATAATAAAAACCGTCTGCGGTTGGGTATTCACCCGCCGCAGGCGTTTTTGTTTATCTTAAGACAATCTTAAACAATTTACCACTTTGTTTTTAATAGTTTTTTTGCTATCATAGGAGTGCAACGGAGGGACAGCTATGTACAATATCCTGATGGATATAATGATGCCCGAGCTTGACGGGATTTCGGCGGTGTTTTTTGTTACTTTTGTGAACAAACGGAGAAAATTGAAATATTTTCATAAAAGGTATTGCAATTTGATTCTTATGTTGTTACAATAGAGCTAGATATTAGCACTCGAAACCGAGGAGTGCTAATTTGACAAAATTCGTATAAATTTTATCATATATGGAGGTTCATTATGACACTTAAACCGCTTTCTGACCGCGTGGTCGTTAAGATGGTAGAGCTTGAGGAGACTACTAAGAGTGGTATCATTCTCCCCGGCACCGCTAAGGAAAAGCCGCAGGTTGCGGAGGTTGTTGCCGTAGGCCCCGGCGAGATGAAGGATGGCAGCCTTATTCCTATGACTGTTAAGGTTGGCGATAAAGTTATCACCAGCAAGTATTCCGGCACCGAGGTTAAGCTCGGTAACGAAGAGTTTGTTATCGTTCGTCAGGACGACATTCTCGCAACAATTGACTAAGTGAGGTTTTAGAAATGGCAAAAGATATTATTTACGGTATTGAGGCAAGAGACGCACTTGTAAGAGGCGTTGATAAGCTTGCAAACACTGTTAAGATTACACTTGGACCTAAAGGCAGAAACGTAGTTCTCGACAAGAAGTACGGCTCGCCTCTCATCACTAACGACGGTGTTACTATCGCAAAGGAAATCGAGCTTGAGGACGCTGCTGAAAATATCGGCGCACAGCTCGTTAAGGAAGTTTCCGCAAAGACAAACGATGCAGCAGGCGACGGTACCACAACAGCAACTCTTCTTGCTCAGGCTATGATTCACGAGGGTATGAAGAACGTTACCGCCGGTGCAAATCCCATGGTTCTCCGCAAGGGTATTTCAAAGGCTGTTGATGCAGCAGTTGAGGCGCTTCGCGCCAATGCAAAGAAGGTTAACGGCACCGACGATATCGCAAGAGTCGGTACAGTTTCTTCGGGTGATGAGGTTATCGGTAACCTTATTGCAGATGCAATGGAAAAGGTTACTGCTGACGGTGTTATCACTGTTGAGGAGTCCAAGAGTGCTGAAACCTACTGTGAAGTAGTTGAGGGTATGCAGTTTGACCGCGGCTATCTCTCTCCCTATATGGCAACCGATACCGATAAGATGGAAGCAGTTATTGATGATGCATTCATTCTTATCACCGATAAGAAGATTTCCAACATTCAGGACATTCTTCCTCTCCTTGAGCAGATAGTTCAGGCAGGCAAGAAGCTCCTTATCGTAGCAGAAGACGTTGAGGGCGAGGCTCTTACCACTCTCGTACTTAACAAGCTTCGCGGAACGTTTACCTGTGTCGCAGTCAAGGCTCCCGGCTTTGGCGACAGACGCAAGGAGATGCTTCAGGATATCGCTATCCTTACCGGCGGCGAGGTTATCACCTCTGACCTCGGTCTTGACCTCAAGGATGCTACTATCGCACAGCTTGGCCGTGCAAGACAGGTTAAGGTTAATAAGGAAAAGACCATCATCGTTGACGGAGCAGGCGCAAAGGAAGACATTCAGGCACGTATTGCGCAGATCCGCGCAGAGTTTGCAGTTTCCACCTCCGAGTTTGACAAGGAAAAGCTCAGCGAGCGCCTTGCAAAGCTTGCAGGCGGTGTAGCGGTTATCAAGGTTGGTGCGGCTACCGAAATTGAAATGAAGGAAAAGAAGCTCCGCATTGAGGACGCTCTCAACGCTACCAAGGCGGCAGTTGAAGAGGGCATCGTTCCCGGTGGCGGAACCGCATATATTAATACAATCCCTGAGGTTGCTGCTCTTTGCGACGCTACCGAGGGCGATGAAAGAATTGGCGTAAAGCTTGTTCTCAAGGCGCTTGAGGCTCCTCTTGCACAGATTGCGGCAAACGCAGGCTTTGAGGGCGCAGTTGTTGTTGACAAGGTTAAGAACAGCGACAAGGGCATCGGCTTTGATGCATACAACGAAGTATACGTTGATATGATGCAGACAGGTATCGTTGACCCCGTTAAGGTTACGAGAAGCGCACTTCAGAACGCGGCTTCTATTGCTTCTACCGTTCTCACCACCGAGGCAGTAGTTGCGAATCAGCCTGAGCCTGAACCCGCAGCACCCGCGGCAGGCGGCATGGGCGGCATGTATTAAATCAAAACAAAAGCAGACGGACGAAAGTCCGTCTGCTTTTTTTATTATTATGCTTCGTGCTTTGCGCAGCCTTCGTTACCTTCGCTGCCGACGTGTTCGATATCGTACGGTGTTGTCTGGTAAACAAAGTAGTTAAGCCAGTTTGAGTAGAGGAGATTTGCCGAGGAACGCCAGGTAACGGGCGGCTCGTTTTCGGGATTGTCATTTGGAAAATAGTTTACGGGGACGTCAATGTCAAGTCCCATATTTACGTCGCGGAGATACTCGTTTTTGAGGGTTTCGGCATCGTATTCCGAGTGACCCATTATAAAAATGTGCTTACCGTGGTCAGCGACTATTGCGTAAACTCCCGCCTCATCTGACGAGGCAAGTATTCTCAGGCGGCTGTCTGCCTCGATATCCTCGCGGCGTACAGACGTGTGCCTTGAGTGAGGGACTAAAAACGAGTCGTCAAATCCGCGGAAAAGAATAGAACGTTTGTAGTCGACCGTGTGGCGGAAAACACCGAACATTTTTTTGCCGAGCGGATACTTGTCTATGCCGTAGTGATAGTAAAGTCCCGCCTGCGCGCCCCAGCATATATGGAACGTGCTTGTAACGTGTGTTTTGCTCCATTCCATAATTTCGCAGAGCTCTTTCCAGTATTCCACCTCTTCGAACTTCATTTTCTCGACGGGTGCACCGGTTATTATCATTCCGTCAAAGCGCTTATCCTTTACCTCGTCAAAGGTTTTATAGAAAGCAAGCATATGCTCCTCGGAGGTGTTTTTCGGAATGTGAGAGGTTTTTACAAGTTCCATTTCAACCTGAAGGGGAGTGTTACCGAGAAGCCTTGCAAGCTGTGTTTCGGTAGTGATTTTTGTCGGCATCAGGTTGAGGATAAGGATTTTCAGGGGGCGGATATCCTGAGTTATTGCACGTGTTTCGGTTATAACAAATATGTTTTCGCTCTCAAGCGTTCCCGTTGCCGGGAGAGCGTTTGGGATTTTGATTGGCATATTCTACGTCTCTCTTTGATTATTTTATGCTTTGTCAAGTGCTTGAGCAACGTCTGCGATTATATCGTCAACGTTTTCAATGCCGACGGAAAGGCGGACAAGCTCGGGGAGAACTCCTGCATCGCGGAGCTGCTCGTCGGTGAGCTGACGGTGAGTGGTGCTT